>NZ_JBEWYX010000011.1:0-110491 GCF_041366455.1 Pseudoclavibacter sp. JSM 162008 | reverse complement strand
CCGCCACCACGCCACCGCCGCAGACGAACTCCGCCGCGTCACGACCGGCACGAACCTGCGCTAACCTGACCACGCGACCTGAGGAATTCCGATGAGCAACTCTGGGGAATTTCGATGAGCGCCATCAATACCGAACGCGAACGCGCTCGCATCCCCCGTGAGCTCCCTCGTCGCGCCAGCGACAGTGCAGTGCAGGGAGTGCGGCGGCGGGGGAGGCGGCACCACCACGACCGCGCCGAGGCCACCCACGAGTTTCACGATCAGCGACGTGCTCACCCTCGCGCCCGCATCCGTGACTCTGACGGCCGAGCCCTCCACGTGGAGCATCGTCGGGACCCACACGAACTTCTACACTGCCGCCGCCCAGCACACCGCGGCCGGGAGCGTCCTCGGCCACCCGATCACCGTGACCTTCACCCCCACCACGTACCGGTGGGACTACGGCGACGGCACGACGCAGGACACAACAACAGCCGGCTCACCCTGGCAAGCACTCGGTCAGGAAGACTTCACCGCGACCGAGACGAGCCACGTCTACACCGAGAAGACGACGGTGCAGGCATCCGTCACCGTCGTCTACACCGCCGTCGTGACCCTCGCCAACGGCACGAACATCCCCGTCACCGGAACCCTCAACCGAGCCTCGACCACCGTCACGCTGGAACTCTTCACCGCCGACACCGTCATCACCGTCGGCGACTGCAACGAGCACCCCCAGCAGCCCCGCTGTTGACCCGCGCAACCACCCCCGCCGTCGCTGACCCCGTCGCCGACGCAGCGACCCCGCTCACGGAGACCGCATCGGCCGCGTACCGGTACCCCGGATCCTTACTCGCCCTCCCCGAACACGACCGAACCATCGGGAAGCACACTCCACCCAGGGTTGTGCGCCACCTCCCAGACGACACCGTTCGGGTCCTCGACCAAGCCGTGGAACACACCGCCGAAGTCACCCTCCTGCGGCACCTTCAACGTCACCCCACCGCCGGCCGCCATCGCCGACACCACCGCCACGACCTCCTCGCGGCTCCCCACGTTGTGCGCCAACGTCACACCGGACACCTGCGAACGATCCTCACCGGTCCCCAGATCGCGGTTGAACTTCTCCGCATCGAAGAACCCGAGCACCTGCCCCGCCCCAAGCTGGAAGAACACGATCTCGCCCTCCACATCGAGCAGCGGTTCCCAACCGAGCGCATCAACGTAGAAGCGTCGCGCATCGTCGAGATCGCGAGTCGCGAACGTCACGAAGTTCACCTGCTGCTTCACGAGCGACCCACAAACGCCGAAAGGTTCTCCAACGACGACGAAATGCCCTCCACGTGATCCGCCTGACTGATGCCGCTCGGCACGTCATACGCCGAGACGGTCACGAGCGTGCCACCCGGAAACTCCGCCAACTCCCACACCATCGTCATGGTGCCCGCAAACCGCGCATCATCCGACTCGAACACGACCTGCTGCGCAACGCGCTCACCCTCGACCAGCTCCACGAACACCGACTCCGAAACATCCCGCGACTCAGCAGTCTTGCCACCACCGACCGGAACCTCCGTATACGTGAGCTCCAGCACACTGCGCCCACCCACCCGCGGCTCGAAACGCGTGTACCTGCCCGTCATCCCCGCCGGCGGCAACCAGGTCTCCAGCGCCCGCTGATCGAGGAGCGCCCCGTAGACCTTGGATGCGCTCGCCGGCAGCACTCGCGAGACTCGGTCGACCCGTGGTTCGAAATCGCTCGTCATGCCCGGAAGCTAGCAAGCCGACTTGAAGATGCACCGACCGGCCCCCAGAAAAGATTCTCAAGAACTTTCACGGCACGTGTCGATTTCCCCGCTCGCCGTTCGACGCAATAGTAGACGGGTGCAGATCAGCACCCTGCAACCGGCCCTGCGGGGCTGCAGACAAGGAGAATCATCATGAAGTTCATGCTCATCATGCCTGCCACCGACGAAGCCAAGGCCGCCTACGAGAACACCGACTTCACCGAGATCATCAACGCCATGGGCAAGTACAACGAGTCCATGATGGAAGCCGGCGTCCTCCTCGCAGGCGAGGGCCTCGCCGACGACCTCAGCACCGCCTTCGTCATCGACTTCTCTGGCGAGCAGCCCGTCGTCACCGACGGCCCGTACGGCGAGACCCACGAGCTCTTCAACGGCTTCTGGATCATCGAGACCGCCACCCGCGACGAAGCCATCCAGTGGGCCTCCCGAGCCCCGCTCCAGGGACCGGGGTCGAAGCTCGAAGTACGCCGAGTCACCGACATGAGCGACTTCGCCGGTCACGAGGACAACGAGTTCATCCAGAAGGAAGAGGGCTGGCGCGAGCAGCAGGCCGGCGCCTGAGCACACGCGGACACGGACGCGGGCAGAGGCCTCGGCGATGATCTCGGCAGAGCCCGGCGGCGGCCACGGAGCGGACAGCGACGACGTCGCCGCTCGCGCGCCGGGCCAGCCCGCGACCGCCGCCGCCGTCGACGCCGTCTGGCGTATCGAGAGCGCCCGCATCGTCGCGACCCTCACGAGAATGGTCGGCGACGTCGGCCTTGCCGAAGACCTCGCGCAGGAAGCCGTCGCCGACGCGCTCGCCCAGTGGCCACAGTCAGGCGTCCCGGTCAACCCGGGCGCCTGGCTCACCGCCATCGCCAAACGCAAGGCCATCGACGGGTGGCGGCGCCGCGAGCGACTCGACGACCGCTACAGCGCCATCGCACGCGACCTGCGCGACGCGGATGCGACCGCCAGCGACCCCTGGGCGCCCATCGGCGACGACGTCCTCCGCCTCATCTTCGTCGCCTGCCACCCCGCGCTCTCCCGAGAGGCGCAGGTCGCACTCACGCTGCGCATCGTGGGCGGACTCACGACCGACGAGATCGCGCGCCTCTTCCTCATCCCGGTCGCGACCGTGCAGCAGCGCATCGTACGGGCCAAGAAGTGCCTCGCCGCCGCCAAAGTGCCCTTCGAGACGCCCGACCCGAGCGAGTGGACGCCGCGCCTCGGCGGCGTCCTCGCCGTCATCTACCTGATCTTCACCGAGGGCTACGCCGCCAGTTCCGGAGACCGCTGGCTGCGATCCGACCTCGCCGCGGAAGCCCTCCGCCTCGGCCGAGCGCTCACCAGCATGCTCCCCAGAGAGCCTGAGGTGCTCGGACTCGTCGCGCTCATGGAGTTCCAGAGCTCGCGCTTCGCGGCGCGAGAGTCGGCCGACGGCACCCCCATCCTCCTCGCCGACCAGGACAGGCGACGCTGGGACCACTCGGCGATCCTCCGCGGTCGCGCCCTTCTGTCCAGAGCCGACGCCCTCGGCAAGGGGCGCGGCACGTACTGCCTGCAGGCCGCCATCGCCGAGCGGCACGCCGTGGCCCCGTCCGTGCAACACACCGACTGGGCGCAGATCGTCCTGCTCTACGAGGTGCTCGGACGCCTGGCCCCGAGTCCCATCGTCGAACTCAACCGGGCCGTCGCCGTCTCCATGGCGACCGGACCGGCATCCGCACTCGCCATCGTCGACCGGCTCGGCGCATCCGGTGCCCTGGCCCGTGGCCCGCTGCTCGCGAGCGTGCGCGGGGAGCTGCTCTCGCAGCTCGGGAGGATCGACGAAGCGAGGTCCGAGCTGAGCGTCCCGGTGGGGCTCACCGCAAACGAGCAGCAGCGTCGCGTGCTGCAGGGCAAGCTCGACGCCCTCGAAGCAGGCACCTGACGAGCGTCGTCGGCCAAGTCCCGACGCCGTCACCCGCGTCGGGCTGGGAGCCCCACGGGGCAGCGCGGCCGGACGATCAGACTCCCGGACCACGTAGCGCGATGACCAACTTGCGTGACGATCTTGGCCTTTGGGCTGGGTCTGGCCCGGAGGAGCCGGATTTGTCACGCACGTTGGTCAGCGGATGCGCGCAGCGGGGGATTCGGCCAGCCGGCAGGCGGTCCAGGCTCGGCGCGCCCCTACGCGCGCCCGAGGACGAGCAGGAACTCGACCGACCCGGTGGGCTCGACTGAGACGAAGCCAAGGTTCGGGGCTTCGACCCCGTAGTCGGCGAAAGTCACGGGGATGCTGCCGGCGACCTGCACGTTGTCACCGTCAAGGCCCGCCGTGAGGTCGATGGTCACCTGCTGGCTGACGCCGTTGAGCGTGAGCGTTCCGGTGGCAGGGATCGTCGCCTGCGTGCCATCCGCGAGTCCGTCGAGCGCGGCGACTGGCTCGTCCAGCGTGAAGGTCGCCTCGGGGTTCGCGGCGGTGTCGAGCGCCTCGCTGCGGAAGTACTCGTCGCGACGCTCCTCGTCGGTGGCGATGGATGCGACGTCGACCGTGATGTCGGCGGCCGTGAGCTCAGTCTCGGTGGTCGTGAGCGTGCCGGAGACGGTTTCGGTGCGACCGGTGACGGTCACGTCCGTGCCGTTGAGCACCTCATCCACCCGGTAGCCGGCGTAGGAGCCGGAGGCGACGGTCCACGAGCCGGCGAGCGTGCTGGCGTCGGCCGCGCTCGGGGTCGTCGACTCGATCTCGAGGGCCGGCGCCTCGGCTGCGGGCTCGGCGATCACGTCACGGTAGATCATGGGGCCGAACACTGCGGCGGCGATGCCGATCACCACGACAACGGCCGCGATGACGATACCGATGGTGGCTTTCTTCGATGGCTTCTTCATAGTTGTAGCTTGAAGCACTTTCCTATGGCTGGACTATGAGTTCTTCGTCGATCGCGTGAGGAAGCGGATGCGCGCTGAGGGGGGGAGCCGAAGAGACTCCGGCACACACGGCTTCAGCACAAGCGGGGCGACTTAGGCTTCGAGCGCACCGCTGTGCGCGCAGCCGTGCTCGTCGAAAGGATCCCGGTGAACGACGCCAACGAGACCAGCAGCACGTCCGACCTCGCGTCCAGGCCATGGCTGGCCGCGTATGCCGATGACGTGCCCCACGACATCGCCGACGTGCGGGAGTCGCTCGTCGACCTCCTCGAGAACTCGGTGAAGCACTTCGGCTCTCGGCCGGCGCTCGAGTTCTTCGGGGCCGAGACCAGCTACGGCGAGCTCGGGGAGCAGGTGGCTCGTGCGGCCGAGGGCCTCCGCAAGCTCGGGGTCGCAGCGGGCGACCGCGTCGCGTTGGTGCTCCCCAACTGCCCACAGCACGTCATCGCCTTCTACGCTGCGCTCCGCCTCGGCGCGATCGTCATCGAGCACAACCCGCTCTACACGGCACGCGAGCTGCGGCATCAGTTCGAGGACCACGGCGCGAAGATCGCGATCGTGTGGGACAAGGTCGCCGATCTCATCTCGGAGCTGCCGAGCGACGTGGTCCCGGACACGATCGTCGCGGTCGACATGACGAGCGCGCTGCCATTCGTGAAGCGGCTCGCTCTGCGCCTCCCCGTCGCGAAGGCCCGCGAATCCCGCGAGGCCATGACGTCGACCCCCTCGGATCGCCGCGTGCTCAAGTGGGAGCGCGTCGCGAATGCGAAGCGCATCTCGAAGCGAGTGCCCAAGCCCGCACTGGATGACGTCGCCCTGCTGCAGTACACGAGTGGAACCACCGGCAGTCCCAAGGGTGCCATCCTCACCCACCGCAACCTGCGCGCGAACGCCGCGCAGGGCCGCGCCTGGGTGCCGGGGCTCACCGAGGGGCGAGAAGTCTTCTACGGTGTGCTCCCGCTGTTCCACGCGTATGGGATGACGCTGTGCCTCACGTTCGCCATGAGCATCGGCGCGCGGCTCGTCCTCTTCCCGAAGTTCGACGTCGACCTCGTGGTCGCAGCGGCCAAGAGCTCCCCGCCGACCTTCCTGCCCGCGGTCCCTCCCATCTACGACGCCATGTCGAGGGCAGCCTCCCGCAAGGGGGTCAGCTTCACGGGCATCCGCTTCGCGATCTCCGGAGCCATGAGCCTGCCCGTCAAGACCGTCGAACGCTGGGAAGAGGTCACCGGAGGGCTCCTGGTCGAGGGGTACGGCATGACCGAGACCTCGCCGGTCGCGCTCGGCAACCCGGTCGGCCCGACCAGGCGCCCCGGAACGGTCGGGGTGCCGTTCCCGAGCACGCACATCCGCGTCGTCGACCCGGACGACCCGAGCATCGAGCGCGCCGCCGGCGAATCGGGCGAGCTCCTCATCCGCGGGCCGCAGGTCTTCCAGGGCTACTGGAAGCGGCCGGATGAGACCCGCGAGGTGCTCCTCGCCGGAGGCTGGCTTCGCACGGGCGACATCGTCACCGTGTCCGACGACGGCTTCGTGACGGTCGTCGACCGGAAGAAGGAGCTCATCATCACGGGCGGCTTCAACGTGAGCCCCTCCGAGGTCGAGGAAGCCCTCACGGCGCACCCGGACGTCGAGGGCGCCGCCGTCGTCGGCCTGCCGCGCAGCTCCGGGGGTGAGGACGTGACCGCCGCGGTCGTGCTCCGCGACGGTGCCACGTTCGACGGCGACGCGCTCCGCGACTTCTGCCGCTCACGACTCGCGTCCTACAAGGTGCCCAAGCGGGTCGTGCAGGTCGAGGAGCTTCCGAAGTCGCTCATCGGCAAGGTCCTCCGTCGTCAGGTCCGGGACCGACTCGTCGCCAAGCGCAGCGAGTAGCGTCCCGCGGCCTGGATCCCGCACGGCCCGCGACTGCCGCCGCTCAGGTGCATCACCGGTGCGCCGACCCCGTAGCGACGGCCTCGCGGGTGCCCTCCGGCGTCGTGAGGCGCGCGTCTGCGGGTGCTGCTTCCGAGCGCGCGTCGAGGCGCGCGTCGAGCCAGTCGAGCAGCACCTCGTTGACGGCGGTTCGGGCTAGGGGCTCGCAGTGCGAATCGGCACCGTTGATGGCCGTGAACCGAACCAGGTCGGCGTCGGGCACGAAGCTGGCGAGCTCGTCGGACTGTCCCGGCCAGAACTGCTCGTTCTCCGGCGCCGTGATGAGCAGCGGCGTGGTGATCGAGCCGGCGGTCTCCGGACTGAGCCGGTACTTCCCGACCTCTCGATAGACGGCGAAGTAGCCGGTGCTCGCGTAGGGCTTGGCGCGGAAGTTCCACACGGCTCGTTCGGCGGCGCTGTGGCCGAGGCCCAGCTTCATGTACTGGTCGAAGTGCTTCGAGTCGCCCTTCTCCAGCTCGTGGCGCAGCGGTGACGGCAGGTGTCCGACCCATGAGGTCGACACGTCCGTCACCCCGGGGTCGACGATCGCCGCTGCCACGCGGTGCTCGAAGGCCAGCGCCCGCGGCACCCAGTACCCCGCCTGGCTGACCCCGTAGACGGCGATGCGGGACCCGTCGATGCCGGGCAGGCCCAGCGCGTGGTCGATCACCGGTGTCAGGACTGCTTCGAAGTCCGGTCTGAAGTGGGTGCCGGCGACGAGCTGGCTCTGCTGACCCGGCCCGTCGAAGTACAGCACGGCGTACCCGTGGGCCGCCGCGGCCGCACCGATCGTCGAGTACAGATCCGTGAGCGTCCCGTCGCTGCCGTTGACCAGCACGAGCAGGGGTGACCGTCCGTCCCGCGGCGGCACATCCGGGCGCTGCAGGTACCCGGGAAGGGAGCCCTTTCCGTAGCGAATTGAAAGTCCCTCGAGAGGGACACGCCTGAGCGACGCGAAGCGGTCCCAGGCCGCGCGGTGCATGGCAAACGCGTTGGCGTACCCGTCGGTGTCGCCGATGGCCGCGATCGCGTTGAGCGCGTGGCCGTAGTAGGCGGATGCTCTCAGCCACTGCGCGGCCGCGGTGGCGGTCCGCCCGTTGCTCTCGGAGACCTGCGCGAGCTGCTGCGTGGCCTGCGCTCTCGCGAACCAGGCCCTGACCCACGACTCCCGCTTGCCGTCTTCGACAGCGGCGAGCGTGGCGAAGATCTCCCCGAGGTCGCCAGCGCCTGCGCCGACGGATCCGAGAACGATCTTGGCTTCGAAATTCTGGTCTGCGTCGTGGAACAACGGCCGCGACAGTGCTGGATGGTGCGACATAGCCACATCATCCTCCTGTCGCCACCGGCCCGGTCCGATCCGCAGGGAGTTGGGAGGAAGCACCGGTCGCTAGGATGCCAGCACGGTCGCCGATCAGCGGCGAGCCCAGGGAGGGAGCATCCATGTCGTTCCAGTCGTACCTCGACAACATCGAGGGCAAGACGGGCCTCACGCCGCGTCAGTTCATCGCCATCGCGCAGGAGAAGGGCCTCGACGCGCCGGACACGAAGGCGGGCGACATCCTGGCCTGGCTGAAGGAGGACTACGACCTCGGTCGCGGGCACGGCATGGCGCTGGTGCACGTCATCAAGAACGGCCCGCAGATCAGCGCCAAGCACGTCGGCAAGGCCGGGGCACACGGCGACGAGTCCGACACGCTCTGGCTCGACGGTGTGGCGACGAAGCCAGCGGCGGGGGAGTGAGCGCACCGGAGGGGTCGCCCCCAGGCTCTTCGCGAGGTGCTGCCGAACGCCCCGGGAACACCGCCCCGCCTGCTGCTGACGTCTGCCCCTGCGGCAGCCGCCTCGCATACGAGTCGTGCTGCGGAGCCTTCCATGCCGGTCGTCCCGCGCCGACAGCCGAAGCGCTCATGCGCTCCCGCTACTCGGCGTTCGCGCTCGGCCTGCCCAGCTACCTCGTGGAGACGTGGGCGGAGGCGACCAGGCCCGACGAGATCGACCTCGACGACGGCACCGTCTGGCGACGCCTGCAGATCGTCGACACCCTCGACGGAGGGCCGGAGGACGAATCCGGGGTCGTCGAGTTCCGGGCCGCGTACCGGGACCCCGACGGCGCGGGCCTCCTCCACGAGCGCGCCCGCTTCATCCGCGCCGACGGCCGCTGGGTCTACCTCGACGGGCAGATCCGCGGGAGCTGAATCGACAGCATGGCCGCCACCCAGACGGGTGACGGCCATGCTCTGCCGGCTTCGCGCGACGACGTCGCGCCCCCGCGGAGCGTCAGCCGGTGTTCTGCAGTCCGGCTGCGACGCCGTTGACCGAGAGCAGCAGCAGGCGCTGGAGCTCCGCCGCCTCGTCGCTGTCGGGCTTCCTCGCGTCGTCGCGCAGTCGGCGCAGTGCGCGGAGCTGCAGCAGCGAGAGCGCGTCCACGTACGGGCTGCGCATCTTCACGGCACGCTGCAGCACCGGCTTGCGCTCAAGCAGCTCGGCACCGCCCGTGATGCGGGTGACCCAGCTGGCCGTGAGGTCAAGCTCGTCCGTCACGAGCCCCGCGAGCTCCGGCCGATCGCCGAGCTCGAGGTAGCGGCGCGCGATACGCGCATCCGTCTTCGCGAGGCTCATCGCGACGTTGTCGATCATCGAACGGAAGAGGGGCCACTCGGCGTAGGCGGCCTGCAGCTGCTCGAGGTTCCCGACCGCCTCCAGGGCGGTGCCCAGACCGAACCACCCGGTGAGGTTGATGCGAGCCTGCGTCCACGCGAAGACCCAGGGGATGGCGCGCAGGTCCTCGAGCGACTCGACCGACAGCCCTCTGCGGGCCGGTCGCGAGCCGAGTGCGAGCATCCCGACTTCCTCCATGGGCGTGACGCGGGCGAACCAGGGCGCGAAGCCGGGCGCCTTGACGAGCGCGAAGAAGCGCTCACGCGAGGCTGCATCCATCGTGGCCGCGACGCCGGCGTACTTCTCGGCGGCGTCCGCGTTGCGCGACTCCGTTGAGGGTGCGGAGGCGAGCAGCGTCGCGGAGATGACCTGGTCGATGTGGCGGGCCGCGATGTCCGGGTCGCCGTACCTGGCGAAGATGACCTCGCCCTGCTCGGTCAGCTTGAAGCGGCCGTCCACCGAGTGCGGCGGCTGGGCGAGAATCGCGACGTTCGCGGGGCCGCCGCCACGCCCGAGAGCGCCACCGCGGCCGTGGAAGAGCGTCAGCTCGATGCCGTTCTCCTGCGCCCACGCCGCGATCTGGCTCTGCGCCTCGTAGAGGGCGAGGGTCGCGGCAACGGGGCCGACGTCCTTCGAGGAATCGGAGTAGCCGAGCATGACCTCGAGCCTGCGGCCGTTGCCGGCGAGCAGCTCGACGACCTCCGGCTGCTCGAGCATCTCGGCGAGGATACGGGGAGCCGCCTGCAGGTCGGCGAACGTCTCGAAGAGCGGGATCACGTTGAGCGCGGGTGGCGTCGCGCCCGGACCCGTCGCCGCCAGGGCGAGCTTGAAGACGTTGGCGATGTCCTCGGATGACTGCGTGAAGGAGACGATGTAGCGTCCAGCGGCGCGAGGCCCGTGACGCTCCTGGATGAACGCGACCGAGCGGAACACGTCCAGGACCTCGGCGGCGAGCTCGCTCGGCTCGTCCCCGGCTTCCAGCTCAGCGAGCTCGGCGAGCACCTTGCGGTGCACCTGGGAGTGCTGGCGCACCTCGAGCTCCGTGAGGTGGAAGCCGAACGTCTCCACCTGCCAGATCAGGTGCTGCAGCTCGCCGTACGCGTGCCGGCCCGCGCCCGCTGCGACGAGCGAGGCCTGCAGGATGCGCAGCTCGCGCAGCAGCTCGTCCGGCACCGTGTAGGCAAGGTCGGCGTCGCGTCGCCGCGTGGCCTCGATGCGACGCGCGATGAGCAGCAGCACTCTGCGGTGCGGCTCACCGGGCGAGCGCTGCGCGATCTCAGCAGCGGCCGACTCGTCGGCGCTCCCGAGGCGTGCGAGCAGGGTCGCCGCGGCCGCATCGAGCGGGGTCGTGTCGGAGCCGAGCGTGAGCGTGCGGCCGATTCGGGCGGAGGCACGTTCAAGGCCGAGCAGCACGTGCTCGGAGGCGATGACGGCCGCCTGTCGGCTGACCTTGGCGGTCACGAACGGATTGCCGTCGCGGTCGCCGCCGATCCAGGAGCCAACTCGCACGAACGGGTTCGCGAGCGGAGCGACCGTGCCGGAGATGCCACCCTGCAGTGCCTCGTCGACCCGGCGATACACGCGGGGGACGGTCGTGAAGAGCGTCTCGTCGAAGACCGCCATGACGGTGCGCACCTCGTCGACGGGAGTCGGCTTGTCGCTGCGCAGCGGTGACGTGCGCCAGAGGAGGTCGATCTCCTCGAGCAGCCGACGCGTGAGTTCCTGCGCTGCCGCGCTGCCGTCGGAATCGGAGCCGAGGAAGCGCAGTTCGTCGCGCTCCTCGAGAAGGTCGCTGATGCGGCGGATCGCGGACGACACCGCCCGGCGGCGGGCCTCAGTGGGATGCGCCGTGAACACCGGGTGGAAGCGGAGGCCGCGCACGCGCTCGGCCGCCTCCTCCTCACCGATCTCCGCGCTGAGTCGCGCGAAGGCCTGCGAGATCGTGTCCTCCTGCTGCTTCGCTGGGGAGGCGCCGCGGGACCGGAGCACGCGAACCCGGTGGTGCTCCTCGGCGAGGTTCACAAGGTGGAAGTAGCAGGTGAACGCGCGAGCGACCTCGTCCGCACGTGCCGGTGAGAGCGCATCCACCAGCTCCTCGGCTGATGCGAACGAGTCGTCTGCCACCTCGGCCCCGTGCTCGTACGCCGCGATCGTGAGGCGGCGCAGCCGCTCGACGTCGTCGAGGAGCTCCGGGCCTCCCGTCTCGCTGATGACCTGACCGAGCAGGGTGCCGAGGAGGTGCACATCCGAGCGCAGTTCGTCCGGCAGTTCTGCGCCAGCCTCAGTTCGGCTGGCGGGGGAGTTCGTAGGGGCTTCGAGCATGAGCACAGGCTACCGAGGCTGTGTCTCGACAATGTGACACGCCATCCATCATGACCGGGAATGACATTCCTCGGCGGGTGGCTGCTGGGGTCCCGTCTCAGTCTGCACCGGGGGTTGGCGGCTCGAGGTAGTCCTCGAATACGGGCTTCTCGAGCCCATCCTTCGCCGCCAGCATCGTGTCGAGGTAGAAGTTCCAACCGGCACGGATGTCCGTCAGCATGCCGACGGGCACATCGAAATGCTCGAAGATGAGCCGCGTCGATGCTCCACCGGGGCCTTCAGGCTCCAGCGAGACCTGCAGATGCCACACGCCTGCAGCATCCTCGGTCGTGACCTCCAGCACTCCCGGCGCCTCACAGCGACCGATCGTCGCGCTGCTCGCCGGGGTGCCCTCCTCAGCCACCAGCTGGAGTCCGATCTGCCTGGCATCCTCATCGGTGTAGTGCCAGGGGCCGATCCACTGCGCAGTCCGGTCGCTATCCGTGAACCACAGCCACAGTTCCTCCCGGGGAGCGGCGACGACGCGCTCGATGCGAATGGTCTGGGTGCCGACATCGTCGGCTGGTGTCTCGGACATGTCCGTATCTCAGCACACGACGTCGGGAAGCAGCTCGAACTCGGCGAAGCCGAATCGGACGCCGTTGACCTGCAGCTCGATGGCGTGGACTCCAGGGTGGTACCGGCGTGTGGTGATCGGCACGATCTTGTGACGCTTCGCGATCTCGAGCGTCTCGCCCGGAGCGAGCGTGATCGTCGAGATCTTGAAGGTCTTCGGGGTCCTGCTCCCATCCGCCTTGACATGGTGCACCACGTAGTCGACGACCAGCTTCGCGGGCTCCTGACCGCTGTTCCGGATCGCTCCGCAGATGAGCAGCTCCTCGCCGAGCACGATGCTGCTGCGGTCGAGCGTCGGCCCGTCGACGATCACGTCGGCCGCGACGAAGCCGAGGATGCCCAGCGCCTCCTGGTCGCCGCGCTTCACGAGCGTCCTGAGGGCGTGCCGTACGAGCTTCGGCGTGTTCTCGTCGCCCTCCGCGAGCCACGCCGTCGCCAGTTCGCAGACGAGTCCCGCATCATGCCGACTGATGTCGTTGAGGTGGTTCGCGACCGAGCGGCGGACGTACTCGCTCTCGTCCCTGTAGAGCGCATTCAGGATCGGTGCGGTCAGGCGAGCGTCGCGAGTGATCCCAGCCACCCTCGTTCCCCACGGAAGGTATGGGCGCGTCCCCTCGGACGCGAGGCGACGCACGTGCTCATCACGGCTGCCGGTCCACGCGTGCATGATCCCGAGGGTCCGTTCGAGGCGCGCACGAAGCATCGCCCGAACCGCCCACTCGCACGTGAGCCGATGGGTCAGCTCGGCGAGCAGCTGCATGCCGTCGTCGAACGCCTCCTCACCTCCGTCGGCGATCGCTGCAGCGGAGACGGCGACCGAGACGGGCCAGATCATCCATCCGGTGAGGGATGCGGACTCCAGCGCCCGGCGCACGATCGCGGCGAAGGCCGGGTACGGCACAGGGAGGTCGACGGCAAGCGAGGCGGCGAGGTGCGCGCTCCGAGCACCCAGCGCGAGGTCATCGAGCTGGAGGGCCGCGCTGCGTGTCTCGGTGAGGCGAACGCCGGCCGCCGCTTCGAGCAGGTCCGTCATGGCGGAGGCCTGCTGTCGTCCGAGCAGTTCGTCTGCGAACGGCATGCGTCATCTCCTCTCAGCCGGACGCCAGCTCGGTTGGGGTCGTCACGGGATTGTCGGGATTGTCGGGATTGTCGGGGCTGTCGGGCTCGGCTGGTCGGTCAGCGGGCAGCAACGTCGTCATCGAACACCGAGTCGAGGAGGTCAGTGACGCGCGCAGCCTCCTCGGGCGTCGTCAGACTGGGCAGGATGATCCGCCAGTGCGTGGCGACCCGGGTCACAAGGTCTTGTCGGCTGCTCACGGCGCCCGAGAGGAGCTGGGTCCCCGTGAACGTCGACACGAGGAGCGAGCTCAGGTCCGCCGCCGCCACATCGCGGCGGATGCTTCCCTCGCGTTGGCAGAGCTGGATGAGCGGCTTCAGGCGGGCGAGCCAGTCGAGATACGGGCCGTGAGCGAGGAAGTTCGACCCGATCTCCGTCGTGACCAGGACCCCAGCAAGCACCACGACGTCGCTGCGCAGGAGCTGGGCGAACGCGAGCGAAACCTTGAGAAGAGCCTCGATTCCACTCGTCGCGGAGGTCGTCGCATCCGTCACCGAGCGCGTCGCGCGTTCCGCGTACTCGGCGAGGACCGCCTCGGCGACCGCCTCGCGCGTCGCGAAGTGGTGATAGAACGCACCGTTGGTCACCCCGGAGTGCTCGCGGATCCGCGCCAGCGTCGACCCCGCGAAGCCGAACTCCACGAAGGTCGTGGCGGCCGCGAGCACCAGCCGACTCCGCGTCTCGACGCTCCGCTGCTGCTGGGGCGCGTTGGACGGTCGGGGGAGGGCGGTCATAGCCAGTGAGTGTAGTGACGAAGACCCCGCCGCCGAGGGAGGGCGAGCGGGAGGGGCCGAATTCGTCAGGGCCTCACGCGCATCGAACCTGGGCGACACGCTCGTGCGCCTGATCTGCTGCCGTCGAGACCTGGTGGCCCGAACGCCTGGCACTGATGGAGACGACCTCTCCGATCTCGGCGAACCGGGGGCAGACAAGCGCCACCTCGTGGGGTGCTGTCCCCGTGAGGTGCTCGTGCGCCTCGATCCCTGCCTGGGCGAAGAGCAGGCCGGGCACGTGGTCGACCTCGTGGTCGAAGATGAGCCGGTTGGCGGATGGCCAGCCGAGGCGCGCCTGCAGGTCCTGACCGTGCACGGAGACCTCGGCGAGGGCTCCGCTGCTGCTGGGGCGGGGTTGGCGGGGGGACTGCAGCTGACGTCGGCGCAGCGCCGAGTAGGTGCGCCTGGGCACGCACCGGAACGAGCCCGAGCCCTCCGCGACGACGTCGTGATCGATCTCGAAGACCGCGAACGCCGTCATCTCGTCGCAGCGCCCAGCGCGGACGCGCGCGGTGCTGATGCGAACCGAGGCCGTCATCGCCGCCGCGTTCGTCGCGATGCCGAGACCGAACGCATCCGACCCCTGGAAGGTCAGCTCATTGAGGAGGAAGGCCCAATCGAGCGGGAGGCCGCCCGCTCGGTGCCCCATGAGGAGGCCCAGCTACCTGGTGATCTCGAGCCCGAGGAGGGTCGGTGATGAGACCGCGGTCGACCGGGCGCCAGCCGCCTGCACGACAGTCGGGATCGTGCGCAGACGAGCGAGGTACGCATCCGGACTCACCTCATCCATCGTGGCGATGAGCATCGACTCTTCGCTGTCCTTGTGGACGAGTTCTCGGCTGACCCGCATCGGTGCCCCCTTCGGCGTCGCTCTGCGCCACGACGCCCGTGATCTCGGTGAGCAGACGTCACGGCGCGGCGTCATCTGCGCCAGTTGGCAGAGGGGCCCACGAGGAGTGACGTGCAAAACAGAGTGTTCTGTATGTTAGCTTGCCCTGGGCCGATCGGGAAACCAACTGCTCACGATCCGAGAGGGGACACATGGGAGTGCTCGTGCATCCAGACCGTCAGATGCACCTCGCCGTGCGGTCGGCCGTTGCAGATGGACGTCTTCGGGTGGTCGCCGAGCATCGCGGTGGCAACCCGTGGCTGCTTGCGCGGCCCGGTGACCACGCGCTCACGGAAGTCCGGACCAGACACCTCGACCTGGTCATCCTCAGTCGCCTCGAGGGGGAGACGGCTACGGCAGTTGTGCTCCTGGCTCAAGGGCGGCGTTCCCTGGACGAGCTGGCCGACCTTCCCTCGCTCCTCTCGGGCGATGCAGTCATCATCGCGAAGGACGCGCAGGGCGCGGTTCGCGTTGAGGGGCCGCGAGCCGGCGGCCGGCGGGCAGCGTGGGTCGACGTTGGGTCGATGGTCTTCGCGAGCGACGACAGGACGCTTCTCGCTGCGGTCTTCCGGTCGGACGCAGCATCTGACGGAGGCCGCGGGCGCGCGGTCATCAGGGCGATCCCAACCGGCATGTGGCTGCACGTGATCGAGGGGGCGACCCCTCGCCTGCGTGCCGTCATCACCGTGTGACGGAGGCATACCAGTCCAGGTCTGCGCGAGAGAATCTGAGGTCGCGGTCGGGATGTCCACGCCAGCCGGTTCGTCGACGCAGGAGCTCGCCGTCGTAGGTGTGCTCGACGAAGGCTCGCTGCAGCAGCTGCGGAGGCACCCCAGCGAGGCGCGGGTCGTCGACCGGGATGTCTACCTCGGGGAGGTCGAGGCCGAGCCGACGCGCCACGCTCGTGAGCATCTCCCGGAATGTCGCGGGTTCGGGGTCTGCGGCATGGAAGATCGCGTCAGGAAGCTCCCCGGAGTCAGTGGCCAGGAGGACGATCTGCGCCGCCAGCGAGCTGACATGGACGGTCGAGAGGCGCGCGTTCCCACCGCCCACCCATCCACCCAGGGCGCGAACGCCCGCAAGCGCAGTCGGGATGAACCAGCGGTCGCCGCCCCCATACGTCAGGGCGGCCCTGACGACCTTGCCGCCAGCCGACAGCACTGGGCCTCGCCGGCGCTCCGCGACACGCTCGCCGCGGAAACCGGATGCATCGCGACCTCGCCTTCACGGGCGAGGCGGTGCGGGCCGGGGCCGTAGACGGCGGTCGTGCTGACGGCGATCAGTCGCGCCCCCGACCGCGTGCACTCGCCAGCGAGAGCACGGGTTCCCGCGTCGTTGACGGAGGTGGCCATGCGCGGGTCGTTCCCGACGTAGCCGGCTGCGTGGATCACGACATCTGCCCCCTCGGCGGCACCGACGATCGTCCTGGTCTCGGCGAGATCGCCGCGCACGACATCCACGCCTCGCGGGGCACGATCAGGTCCTCTCGCCAGCACTCGGATACGAGTGACGTCCGGCATCGTGCGCAGCCGAGCGAGCACGGCCGTGCCCACGAATCCCGTCGCCCCCGTCAGAAGAATCTCCATGCCGCCCCCAGCTCTGAACCGTTCCGATGAGCGTAGCCGGCACCACCGACGGCACCGCGCGCAGTGACGGCCGCGGTGCAGCTCCTGGCATCCTTGGACCATGAAGCTCTCGCATCGCGCCCAGACCGTCGAGCCGTTCCACGCCATGGCCTTCGGGCAGCGGGCGGCGGTTCTCGAGGCCGCTGGTCACCGGATCGTGAAGCTCTCGCTCGGCGAACCTGACTTCGGGGCACCGCCAGCCGTGCGCGACGCCATGCGCGAAGCCATGGACGGTCGTCCGCTGCCCTACACGGTCGCGCTCGGGCTCCCCGCCCTCCGCCAGGCGATCAGCGGCTTCTACCAGCTCCGCCACGGTGTCGACGTGGGCCCGGCGCGCATCATCGTGACCTCAGGAGCATCCGCAGCGCTGCTGCTGGTTGTCGCCGCGACCACCGACAACGGCGACGACGTCCTCATGGCCGACCCCTCCTACCCGTGCAATCGTCAGCTGGTCGAGAGCTTCGGCGGCCGAGTCGTCAGCGCGCCGTCGACCGTCGGGTCTCGCTACCAGCTCGACCTCGCCAGCGTGCGGGCCGCCTGGAGCGAGCACACGAACGCGCTCATGGTCGCGACACCATCGAACCCGACCGGAACGTCGATACCGTTCGATGAACTCGAGGCGATCTGCGCGCTCGCCCGCGAACGCGGCGCGTGGCGCATCGTCGACGAGATCTACCTGAACCTCTCCGACCCCGGTGCTGACGGCACGCCTCCGCGGAGCGTCCTCAGCGTCGACCCGGACGCGATCGTCATCAACAGCTTCTCGAAGTACTTCGGCATGACGGGGTGGCGGCTCGGCTGGGCGGTGCTGCCGGAGGTCCTCGTGCCCGCCGTCGAGAAGCTGGCAACCAACTACTTCCTCTCGGCGTCGGCACCCGCGCAGCTAGCGGCGCTCGCCGCGTTCACGCCCGAGTCGCTCGACCTCTGCGAAGCGCGGCGCGCGGAGCTGCGTGCGCGACGCGACCTCGTTCTGGATGGGCTCGCCCGTATCGGGCTGCCTGTACCGGTTCTCCCAGATGGGGCGTTCTACGTGTACTTCGACGTTTCAGCCACCCGTCTCTCCGCGTGGGAGTTCTGTGACCGAGCGCTCGAGGAGGCACACGTCGCCCTCACGCCGGGACGCGATTTCGGGGCGGCGACGGGGGAGACGCACGTTCGGCTCTCCTACGCCGCCTCCACGACTGAACTGGTGGAGGGTCTGGAGCGCCTCGGGCATTTCCTGGAGACGCTTCGCCCCTGATCGCGGGCGGCGCCGCGTTCGTGACGTCGAAGTGCAGACGAACGCCGTCGGCCAGCTGCTGGCGACGTGACTTGCTCAGGGTCTGCGGGCACGGGAGGATGGTCGCATGCCAGCGGTCCGCGTCGAAGGAGCGTCCGTGAGACGCGGCGGCGCCCTTGTGCTCGCCTCAGTCGAGTTCGAGGTGGCTGCGGGCTCCATTTTGTGCCTGACCGGCGAGAACGGTTCTGGAAAGACCACGGTGCTGCGCACGCTCACGGGACAGGTCTCACCGAGTTCCGGCCGCGTCCTCGTCGGTGGGGAACCCGTCGATGAACGGAGCCCGAAGTTCCGGCGAAGGCTCGCGGCGCTGCTCGGGTCGGTCCCCTTCTCCATGACGATGACCGCGCGGGAGCATCTCACCGCGGTGGCCGCCTCCTGGGGTGCCTCGGTCCGCGACGCCAATGCCAGCGCCGATGCGGTGCTCGCGCGTCTCGGCATCCTGGACCTTGCCGATCGCTTCCCGCACGAGCTGTCGTCCGGCCAGTTCCAGCTCCTCTCGCTGGCCACCGCACTTGCACGACCGTTCGAGGTGCTGGTGCTCGATGAGCCGGAGCAGCGCCTCGACGAGCACAGGCGCGAGCTGCTCGCCCGCATCCTGACCGAGGAGCGCGAGCGGGGAGCTGCGATCGTCGTGGCGACCCACAGTCGTCCCCTCATCGATGAGCTTGGTGCAGCCGAGCTGCGTCTCGGGGGCAGCCCCGGTGCCCGAGGCGGCACCCCGGATGACGGTCGCAGGACTGGTGGTGACGATGACCGCGCGGCGGCGTGAGGGCGCCTACCGGGTCTACCTCGCTGTCACCGTTGGGCTCATCGCCGTTGCTCCCATCGTGCGGATGCTCTTCCACGCGCTCCTGCAACCTGCGTCGATCGGCTGGCTGACCTCTGCGGACTTCCTCGAGCAGCTTCGTCTCCTCGCGGCCGCAGTCGGCCCCGTCGGCATGCTCGTGGGTACTGTGCGAGGGCCGGCCCTCCTTGCCCCGTTCGCGACGGTGACGCTCGGCTCGAACCATCTCCCTAGGATGCTCACGCTGCGGCGCCCGTTCGTGAAGAGCCTGATCGTCGCGGCCGCGGTCTCCGCCGCTGTCGTGTGTCTGCCTGGAGCCGCGCTGGTGGTGGGCCTCGGCGCTCGGCCTCTGGCCGTGGTGGCCTGTGCTGTCGCAGCCGTGGCGGTGGCCTCGCTCGGCGTCGTGTCGGCGTTGTTCGGTCAGCTGCTCGTCGGCCCGCGGGTGTGGGCTGGCGCCCTGCTCCTGGCGGTCTGGGGTGCGTCTCCCTTCGGTGCGGGTCACTGGTTCGCGGCGGCTTGGGCCGGTCTTGTCGGCGACGCCAGTGCCGGGATCACCGGCACAGTTCTGCTGGTCGCCTCGGCGGTTGTCGCACTCGCCGGTGTGCCTTGCCTCCTCAATCGTCTGCGCGGTGACGCTCTGCTACTGCAGGCGGGGCGCCGCGAGTCGGCGTCTGTCGCGATTGCCACCGGCGAGCTGGCGGGAGCTGCGGCGACGTACCGAGAGCGCCCCACGACAGGAAGAAGGCTCAGCGCTGTGGTCGGTGGACCACGTGTCCTCCGGATGCTGGTCCGCGACGCGGTCGGCGCGATGCGGACGCCCCAGCGCACGGTGCTCGGCATTCTCGGGCTCGTGGTCGGAGCCGTGCTGCTCGGGTTGGCCACGGGGCCCTCGGGTACTCCCGAGCTTGCGGGCGCGGCCACGTCGACCGGTGCGATCGGTGGCATCGCCGCCGTCGCATCCGTGCTCATGTATCTCGCG
Source organism: Pseudoclavibacter sp. JSM 162008 (assembly GCF_041366455.1). Taxonomy (NCBI): domain Bacteria; kingdom Bacillati; phylum Actinomycetota; class Actinomycetes; order Micrococcales; family Microbacteriaceae; genus Pseudoclavibacter; species Pseudoclavibacter sp. JSM 162008. The sequence continues at coordinate 90,854 of NZ_JBEWYX010000011.1, read as the reverse complement.
CTGGGGAGCTTCGCAGACGGCTTCCGGCATGCCGCCGACGCTGCGGTCGGCGCCGCCGTCTTCGGAACCCCGGTCGGAGAGCAGTTTCTCCTGCACGCGGTGTTCCCAGTGGCCCTCGTCGTGCTCGTCGTCGGCGCGGTCGTCGCGGTGTCAGGGGGTGGTCCGGTACCACTCCTCGTGGCCCTGGCCCTGGTCGCCGTCCGAGCGTTCGATGCCGCGCGGGGTCACCTCCCTCCCCTCTTGCTGACGCCGATGCCGAGCGAGGTCGGTGACCTGTCGGTGATCGCGCGTCTCGCCTGGCAGTTCGATGGCGTGCTCCTCTCCGTTGCCCTCGGTCTCGGCCTCGCGCTGCCGTGGCTGGCAGGTGCGCCGGCGCTCTCGGTTGCGACTCTCACGGTCGCGACGCTGCTGCTCGCCCTCGCGACGTCGGCGAGGCTACGTCAGGGGCGTGGGTAGCGGACCTCGTAGTGCGCGTGCACGAACTGGCCTTCGACGTGCGCCGACTTCAGGTGGAGCGCATCCGCCTCGATGCGACGGGGGAGCACCGGTGCCCCTGACTCGAGGGTGACGGGGGCGATGGAGAGTCGAATCTCGTCGAGCTGCCCGGCCTCATAGAACTGACCAGCCAGGTCGCCGCCACCGACCACCCGCACATCACCATCGCCGGCCGCCTCTGCGATCTCGCCGAAGTGGTCGCTGACGGCGCCTCGGACCAGGCGGATGTCGAGCCCGTCCGGGACCGGGAGCTCACGTGTCGTGAACACGAACGCCGGACGCTCGGCGTAGGAGTCTCGCCACTTCTCGGGATGCTCGTCGAGCCCCTCATGGTTGTAGACCCACTCGTAGGTCGTCGAGCCCATGACGAGGGCACCGACGCCCTTGAGGAACGGGCCGAAGCTGTTGTCCTCAGGCTGCTCGACCACGAACAGCCAGTCGAGCGAGTTGTCGTCGTCTGCGATGAATCCGGAAAGCGTTGTCGCGGTGTTGTAGATCACGTTCGTCATGTCGGCACGGTACCCGCGGCCACCGACAAATCCGGTGGAGGACGGACCGGGAATGCCACGCAGGGCCCGAACGCTGTGTCCTGCATGCGCAAGAACATCGGCTTCCTCTCATTCGGACACTGGCACCCGTCACCCCAGTCGGGAACACGGACCGGCGGTGATGCGCTCGTCCAGTCGATCGAGCTCGCCGTCGCCGCCGAGGAGCTCGGCATCGACGGCGCGTACTACCGGGTCCACCACTTCGCGCGGCAGCTGGCCGCGCCGTTTCCGCTGCTCGCAGCCGTCGGGGCGCGCACGAGCCGGATCGAGATCGGCACGGGCGTCATCGACATGCGCTACGAGAACCCCCTCTACATGGCGGAGGAGGCCGCCGCGGCCGATCTCATCAGCGCCCACTCCGGCGGAGAAGGCCGACTGCAGCTCGGGCTGAGCCGTGGCTCACCGGAGCCTGCCCAGAACGGCGCGCACGCGTTCGGCTTCACCCCGCCGGAAGGGAAGACCGACGACGATCTGGCCCGCGCGAAGACCGAGCTGTTCCGCGCGGCCATCACGGGTGCAGGTCTTGTCGAGGGCAACCCGCAGATGACGGGATCCAACGCCCCACTGCCCATCCAGCCGCGCTCGGCGGGCCTCGACGACCGCATCTGGTGGGGTTCCGGGAGCCGTGCGAGCGCGGTCTGGGTCGCCGAGCAGGGCATGAACCTCATGAGCTCGACCTTGCTCACCGAAGACACCGGTGTGCCGTTCGACGAATTGCAGGCCGAGCAGATTCAGGGCTTCCGTGACGCGTGGGCGGCTGCAGGACACGCGCGCGAGCCGCGCGTCTCCGTCAGCCGCAGCGTCATTCCCATCACGACCGATGAAGACGTCACCTACTTCGGGGGACGCGGCGGCAGCGAAGGCGACCAGGTCGGCATGCTGGAGGGCATGCGCTCTCGGTTCGGGCGCACGTACCAGGGTGCCCCTGACCGCATCGCCGAAGAGCTGGCAGCGGACGCGGCGGTCCAGTCCGCAGACACGCTCCTGCTCACGGTGCCGAACCAGCTCGGAGTCGCCTACAACACGCGCCTGCTTGCGACCATCGCCGAACACGTCGCCCCCGCGATCGGCTGGTCGCGGAAAGCATGATGGCTCAGGTCATCGCCGCGGCGGCCCAGATCACCGGATAACGCGGTAGCGGAGGTGCACGACCCCTGATTCGAAGGTGCGCGAGTCCAGCAGCTCGAGCGCTGTGCGGCGGTTGTTCCGGGAGAAGAACGGGGTTCCGCCTCCCACGAGGACCGGGCAGATGCGAAGCAGGTATTCGTCGATCAGGTCGAGGTCGGCGACCTGGTGTGCGAGTTCCGCGCCACCGATGGCGATCGCGCCATCACCTGGCTCGTTCTTCAGCTGGGCGATCTCCTCGGCGAGCGTGCCGCCAGCGATCCGAGTCTTGCCCCGGACCGCGGTGATCGTGTTCGAGAAGACGATCTTCGGGAGGGTACGCCAGAGCTCCGCGAACTCCTCCTCGAGCTGCCCGTAGTCTCGCTCCTCATCGGTGGGCTCCCAGTAGACCATCGTCTCGTAGAGCCGACGCCCCATCAGGTGGGCGTCGGCACCACGAACCTCGTCGGTCGCCATGCGGAACACCTCCTCGCTGGGGTCGCCCCAGTCGAAGCTGCCGTCCTCGTCCTTGATGTAGCCGTCGAGCGTGAGGGCGAGTGAGTACGTGACCTTCCGCATGAGCGAACCTCCTTGTTCGAGGGTCTGAACCTACCACCGGCGAATGGTGCCGCTCGAAGCGTGCGAGTGGTGCGCGAGACACGCACGGGACCTGGGCTTTTCTGCTGGATTTCCGCGGCCGCCTTAAATGTCGGTGGTCCGGTCCAACATGCAGGTATGTACTCGTACGACGGTGAACCGCTGAAGGTCCTGGGGCTTGACCCCCACGACCCGGCTTCGGTCGAGGCGTGGCGGAAGTTCCTGCTGGACTGGGATGCGGACCTCGCTGTCATGGCAGCCATCGTGGCTGCCGACCAGGTGCGGGTACGCGCGAAGTTGGCGGAGATGGCGTCGGTTCTCGATGCGCTCGACGGCACCGCGGAGCATGCCATGCACGTGCAGTCGGTCGCGGCGGAGGTCGCATTGATCGAGCAGGTCGGGCAGTCGGCGGCCGAAGGCGCGCTGTCGGATGCTGGCATCGCCGTTCGCGAGTTCCCTGGTCTCGTCGATGCGCTCGGTGAGGGGAGCATCAGCGAAGAGCAGCTGCGGGTGCTCACGGGTGCCGGGTTGTCGGTCTCGCATGTCGATTCGGTCGAGCAGGGGGCGCGGCGGGGAGAGTTCGTGCGGGTGATGCTCGCCGAGTTGGGCTCGCGTGTGCTGCCGCCGAAGGCGCTGCGGATGGCCGCGGCTCGGGTCGCGGAGTCGCTGACGGAGGAATCGGTGTCCGAGCGGCACGAGCGGGCGCGGAAGACCCGCTATGTGTCGGTGACGGCAACGGAGAACGGCATGTGCCTTCTGCGGGCGAGGCTCCCGCTGATCGAGGGGACGGCGATCGCCGACCGGCTGCGGAAGCAGGGCAAGGCGCTCATCAAGGCGCGACCGAAACCCGCGAACGCGAAATTCGCCAGGAGCGCGACGAGCGCCGGTACAGCCGGGAGGCGAGGCCCGTTCGGGGCAGGGGCAAATGCCGATGCCGATGCCGCTGCTGGCGCCCGCGCCGAGGCGCATGTCAATGTCGACGCCCGCACCGATGTCGCCGCCGATGTCGACGCCCGTGCCGACGCCCATGTCGATGCCGGCGCCCACGCCGATATCGACGCAGCTGCCGACCCCGCCGTGGGTGCGCCTGATGAGCGCACCATCGGCGAGGTCAAGGCCGACCTGTTCGCGGATATGCTGCTCACGTCCGACCCGATGTCCTGCGCCACTGCGGCGGGCATTCAGGCGAACGTCGCCTTCACGATCCCGATCCTCTCTGCCCTCACCGCGCCGGGAAGAAGCGGCGCGGCCCGTGATGCCAGTGCTGTTGCCGGTGCCGGCGTGAGCGGCCCTGATGGTACGGGCGGCGTCGTTGCCGGCGCCAGCCGCGCGTCAGGCGCTGCCCGCCTCACCCCGGCTCCAGCTCTGCTCGACGGCATGGTCCCGGTTCCGCTCGAAGAGGCGATGCGTCTCGCCGCGAATGCGCCGTCGTTCCTCCGGATCCTCACCGACCCGATCACGGGCACCGTCGAAGCCGTCGACAGCTATCGCCCTACGGCGGCCATGCGGAACTTCCTGGCCGCGCGCGACATCCACTGTCGCTGGCCCGGTTGCCGACAACCCGCCGCGAGATGCGACCTCGACCACACCCACGCCTGGGAACACGGCGGCACCACAACCCTGGAGAACCTCTGCGGGCTCTGCAAACACCACCACGTCATGAAACACTCCACCGCCTGGAGTGTCGAACAACTCGGCGGCGGCATCCTCGACTGGCGCACCCCAAGCGGCAAAGCGCGCACAGACAGACCCGAGCACCACGACGTCTACTTCACCCCCAACGACGACTACCTCACGCCGGGAGAGTCATCGCCAGCAAACCGCGGGACGAGTCCGCCCGCTGCCGAGCCCCCGGAAACGAGAGCAGCAGATGAAGCTCCGTTCTGACCGAGGCCCCAGGGTTCGCGGCCCGGCAGCGCGGACAGGCGCTACCGATTGGCGACACGCTTCGGTCAGCCGGGTGACACCGCCTGGCCAGGCGACAGCGGTTGGCCGGGGGACAGCGGTTGGCCGGGGGACAGCGGTTGGCCGGGGGACAGCGGTTGGCCGGGGGACAGCGGTTGGCCGGGGGACAGCGGTTGGCCGGGGGACAGCGGTTGGCCGGGGGACACCGGTTGGCCAGGCGACACGACATGCGCCGTGTGCCCCTGATTCGGCGCCTGGCGCGCGCAGACCCGACGGAGAAGGACGGGCAGCGTCCGAGACGCGTACAGAATCTTTGCCGGGCTTAGCGGCGTTTGCGCTTCCCGCCCGAGCCGCCAGCCTTGGCCCGCTTCGCAGCCAGCTGGGCGCCACGGCTCGTGCCGGACGACGTGCCGATCCGCTTTGCGGTCGCCCGCTTCTTCTGCTGCTCCTTCACCCGGCGCTCAGCCTCGGCGAGCGCCTGCTGCTCCTCCCGCTGCAACGCCGCCGACTTCGCGCCCGTGCGGCCTCGCGAGCTCCCGGCCGTCCGTCCCCGGACGATGCCCACGAACTCCTCCGTGTCGAGGCGATCATCCTCAGCGGCCCAGATGATCGACACCGGAACCCGGGGGAGATCGCTGATGACCCGGTAGGTGACGTCCTTCCGCGCGTGCTGCCGAGCGACGGACTGCGGGACGACGGCAACTCCAGCGCCTCCAGCCACCAGCTCCATCGCATCCGCGGCGTCGGTGGTCATGGCCGACGCGCCCGAGTCGAGACCGAGCCGCTCAGCGGCCTCCGCCCAATCCGGCGTCCAAGCTGCCAGCACCAGCTGCCAGTCGTCGAGCTCCTCGAGCCGCAGCGGCTCGTCGACATCGAGGTCCGACTCGACGGCGACCACGGCCACCACATCCTCGGCGAACAGGTCGATGGCGTTCACGCCATCACGGTCGAAGGGATGGCGCACGAAGGCGACCTGCGCAGCATCGTCGAGGACAAGCTGGCGAGCCTCGGCCGCGTGCACGGTCGTGAACTCCAGCGGCGTCTCCGCTTGTCGCTCCTCCCACACACGAGACCACTTGCGTGGATTGATGCCGGGGGCGAGAGCGACCGTGAGGTGCGTCGGAGTCTCCATGCCCGCAAGGCTACTGGGTACGATGCACAGATGAGCGAATCAGAGGGCACCTCGACCGACAACCAGCCGACGGACGAGAACCAGACCGCAGCCGAGCGCGGTTCCGAACAGACCATGAAACCGGCCACCGCAGCCAAGAAGCTCGGCATCTACCTGCCGGCCACCCCGGGGACGTTCCAGGAGACCCCGCTCACCCGCAGCGCCTTCCTCGAACTGCAGGAGACCCCGCCAGAGTGGCTCCGAGAGCTGCGCCGCACCGGCCCCCACCCGCGCGACGTCGTCGCCCGCAAACTCGGCATCACCAACTCCGGCCTCGCCAGGGGCGGCGTCACCGAAGCACTCACGACCGCCGAGATCCAGGCGCTCCTCGAAGAGGCCCCGTCATGGCTCTCCCACGAGCGCGGCGTCCAGGCGAAGGTCCGCGCCGAGGACGCCCGCGTCGCCAAGCTGCACGCCAAGCGCGCCAACTGAGCCGACCTTGGCCAGTCTGCTCGCCGTCTGCGCCGTCGCGCAGCTCCGCCGGGACCCCGGCGCCATCGGCGTGACCGCCATCGACAAGCGCCCCGTCGATGGGGCCGTCAAGGTTGGCCGCTACGGGGTCTACGGCGACGTGCAAGCGGACCGCAAGCATCACGGCGGCCTCGACCAGGCCGTCTACGCCTACTCTCAGTCCGACGCCGACTACTGGGCGGCAGAGCTCGGACGAGACCTCCCACCGGGGTTCTTCGGCGAGAACCTCCGCATCGACGGGCTCGACGTCAACGAGCTCCGTGTCGGCGACACCCTCCGCATCGGCGACCCGACCTCGGCGAGTTCGTCCCGCAGCGTCGAGCTCGTCGTCACCGCCCCACGCGTTCCGTGCCAGACCTTCGCCCGCTGGGTCGGCGGCCACGACGAACGTGGCTGGGTCAGACGATTCGGCTCGACCGGCCGTGTTGGCGCGTACCTGCGCGTCGCGAAGACGGGCAGGGTCGCCGCGGGTGACGCCATCGAGATCGTTCCGGGTGCCGTCGGAGCGCCGACCGTGCGAGAGGTCTTCGCCGGCGCTGGCGCCTGAAGCCGAGCCCCGCGTCAGGAACGCGACGGACAGGCACCTACGCAGGCGCCCAAGGCGGGCGCCCAAGGCAGGCGCCCAAGGCAGGCACTCAGGGCAGGAGTCCAAGGGCAGGCACTCAGGGCGGGAGCCCGAGGGCAGTCTTCGGAGGGCAGGCCCTCAGTGCAAGCGTCCGTGGGCAGTCGTCTGAGGGCAGGCCCTCAGGGCAGGCGCCCGAGTGCAGTCGTCGGAGGGCAGGCCCTCAGGGCAGGCCCTCAGTGCAGGCGCCCGAGGACAGGCGAGCGCGGACACGCTCCCGAGGCAGGCGCCCGTGGATAGGGGCCGGGGGCAGGCGAGCGTGCATCGAGCACCCACCCCCGTGCCGCCCGCCCCCGGGCCGCCCCAGCGCTGCCCCCGTGCGCCGTCCGCTACTCGGGGCGCCCGTAGGCCTCGAGGAGACGCAACCAGAGTTCGCTCATCGTCGGGAACGACGGCACCGCGTGCCAGAGCCTCGACAGCGGCACCTCCCCGACGACTGCGATCGTCGCCGCGTGCAGCAGCTCGCCCACGTCGGGCCCGACCATGGTGAATCCGACGATGACGCCTCGGTCCTCGTCGACGACCATCCGGGCCGTGCCCTCGTATCCCTCGGCGTGCAGCGACGCCCCGGAGACCTTGCCGATCGGGACGTCGACCGACCGCACACGAAGGCCCTGCTTCTCCGCGGCCGTGCTCGTGAGACCGACGGCCGCGACCTCGGGGTCCGAGTAGACCAGCTGCGGCACCGCGACGTGGTCGGCCGTGGCCACGTGGGCGCCCCACGGCGCGTCGTCGAGAGCACGGCCCGCGGCCCGAGCCGCGATCGCGTCGCCTGCAGCCCGAGCCTGATACTTGCCCTGGTGGGTGAGGAGCGCGCGATGGTTCACGTCGCCCGCCGCGTACAGCCAGTCGCTGCCTCGCACCAGCATCGTGTCGTCCACGTCGATCCACGAACCAGGCTCGAGCCCGGCCACCTCGAGGCCCACGTCGTCGGTGCGCGGGACGCGGCCCGTCGCGACGAGCAGCTCATCGCTCTCGAGGACGCGACCATCGTCAACACTCACCGCGACGCGGCCAGCAGCGTCCCGGGTCACGCTCGACGGCGAAGCGCCGAGGATGACCTCCGCACCCCGGGAGCGCAGGGCGTCAGCCACCGCCTTCCCGGCGAACTCCTCGAACCCGCCGAGCACGCGGCTCCGGACGAGCAGCGTCACCTTCGCACCGAGGTCCGTGTACGCGGTCGCGATCTCGACCGCCACGACACCACCGCCGATGATCGTGATCGACTCGGGGATGCGCTTGACGGCGGTCGCCTCTCGGCTCGTCCACGGGGACGCGTCGGCGAGGCCGGGGATATCGGGCAGCAGCGCCGCCGAACCGGTCGCGATGACCACGGCAACCCTCGCCGCGTACGTGGTGTCGCCGACGGTGACCTGACGTTCTCCCGTCAGACGCGCGTGCCCGCGGACCAGGTCGATGCCTGCGCCAGACAGCCACTTCACCTGACCCTCGTCGTCCCAATCGGAGACGTAGGAGTCGCGCCGGGCGAGAACGGCCGAGACGTCGAGGTCGCCGGTCGCGGCTTCCCGAGCGCCGGGGACTGCGCGCGCCGCGCGGAGCGCTGAACCGCTGCGGAGGAGTGCCTTCGACGGGATGCATGCCCAATACGAGCACTCGCCGCCGACGAGCTCCTTCTCGACGATGAGCGCCTTGAGGCCGCCACGCACCGCGCGGTCCGCGACGTTCTCGCCGACTGGGCCCGCGCCGATCACGATCACGTCGTAGGCGGATGCGTCGGCTGCCCCGGCCTGTGTGTCAGTGACCACGCGCGATCCATTCCTCGAGATGCCCAGCTTCCGCGCCGATCGACGTCGCGTCGCCGTGTCCCGTGAGCACCGTCGTCTCCGGGGGCAGGGTCAGCAGCCGCTCCGAGATCGAGGCGATGATCGTCCCGAAGTCGCTGTAGCTGCGTCCCGTAGCGCCCGGGCCGCCGCTGAAGAGCGTGTCGCCGCTGAAGAGCGTTCCGAGCGCCGGCGCGTAGAAGCACACCGACCCGGGCGAATGGCCTGGGGTGTGGAGCACCTGCAGGTCGACCTCGTCGATCAGGATGCGGTCGTCGTCGGCGAGCTCGATGTCGGGTGCCGTGTCGGGGTAGACGGCGTCCCAGAGCATCCGGTCGCCGCCGTGCAGCGCGATGGGCGCGTCGACGAGAGAAGCGAACTCCCGTGCCGCCGCGATGTGGTCGTCGTGCCCGTGCGTGAGGAGGACCCGGCGCACGCGCCGATCTCCCACCGCGTCCCGGACCGCCTGCGCGTCGTGGGCAGGGTCGATGACCACCACGTCGTCGTCGTCGCCGACGAGGTACACGTTGTTGTCGACGTCCCACGTCCCCCCGTCGAGGGAGAACGTGCCGCTCGTCACGATGCGATCGATGCGCACCTTCCCGTGGCCGCTCACAGCTCCACCACCGATCGGAGGACGGTGCCGTCCTTCATCCGCTCGAACGACGCCTCGATGTCCTCGATCCCGATGCGCTCCGACACGAACGCGTCGAGGTCCAGCCTGCCGAGACGATACTGCTCGACGAGCATCGGGAAGTCGCGGCTCGGAAGGCAGTCGCCGTACCAGGACGACTTCAGGGAACCGCCTCGACCGAACACGTCGAGCAGCGGGAGCTCGAGGCTCATCTCGGGGGTCGGCACCCCGACCAGGACAACCCGGCCAGCGAGGTCGCGCGCGTAGAACGCCTGCTTGTACGTCTCCGGTCGCCCGACGGCCTCGATGACGACGTCGGCGCCGAAGCCGCCCGTGAGGGCGCGGACTCCCTCGACGACGTCCTCTTCGCGGGAGTTGATGGTGTGGGTTGCGCCGAAGTGCGCCGCACGCTCGAGCTTCGCCGCGTCGATGTCGACGGCGATGATCGTGGTGGCCCCTGCGAGGGCGGCACCGGCGATGGCCGCCATGCCGACGCCACCGCAGCCGATGACCGCGACCGACTCGCCGCGCTTCACCTCACCGGTGTTGATCGCGGCTCCGATGCCGGCCATGACACCGCAGCCGAGGAGGCCGACCGCCGCCGCGTCCGACTCCTCGTCGACCTTCGTGCACTGTCCGGCGGCGACGAGCGTCTTCTCGATGAAGGCGCCGATGCCCAGCGCGGGGGAGAGCTCGGTCCCGTCCTCGAGCGTCATTTTCTGCGTCGCGTTGTGCGTGTTGAAGCAGTACTGCGGCTGCCCCTTCGCGCAGGCGCGGCACTCGCCGCACACGGCGCGCCAGTTCAGGATGACCCGGTCGCCGACCTCGATCTCGGTCACACCCTCGCCGATCGCCGACACACGACCCGTGGCCTCGTGGCCGAGCAGGAACGGGAAGTCGTCGCTGATCCCACCCTGCTGATAGTGGAGATCGGTGTGACAGACACCGCTCGTGATGATGTCGACCACGGCTTCGCCTGGCCCCGGATCGGGGACCAGCACCGTCTCGATCGACACCGGTTCGTTCTTGCCACGGACAACTGCACCTTTGACACGGGAGACCATGTGGCAAGGGTAGTCGTAGTCTCTCTGGATGGTCATCCTGATCGATCCGCCCGTCTGGCCCGCGCACGGCACGACCTTCTCGCATCTCGTCTCCGACTCGGCCCTCGGAGAGCTGCACGAGTTCGCGGCGCGGGCCGGCATTCGAGACCGGGCGTTCGACGTCGACCACTACGACGTGCCGGCCGAGCAGTACGAGGCCCTCGTCGCGCTCGGGGCCGAGCCGGTTTCGGGCTCCACGCTCGTGCGCCGCCTCGTCGCCGGTGGCGTGCGGGTGCCAGCCAGGGACCGGCCGAAGCGAGCCCGCCTCACCCTGATGCGCCGCTGGGACGAGCTCGGAATGGGGGACGATCAGCTGTCGGCGACGGATGCTCTCCGTGACGACCTGCTCGACGCCTGGTCAGCCCCCGCCCGCCACTACCACGACGCCACACACCTGCTCTCGGTGCTCGACGCCATCGACACCATGCGCCTCCGGGCCGCCGAGCTCGGCGCCTCGCTGAGCGAGCGGGAGCTGCTCACGGCCCGACTCGCCGCCTGGTTCCACGACGCCGTCTACGAGGGCGCCGCGGGTGACGACGAGCGAGCGAGCGCCGCCCTCGCCGTGGAGCGGCTCGGTGCCCTGGGCCTGGCACCCGAGCTCGTCGGCGACGTCGAGCGCCTCGTGCTGGCGACGATCGACCACGAGGTCCAGCGAGGGGATGCGGCGGGGGAGATCCTCATGGACGCGGACCTCGCCGTGCTCGCCAGGACCGAGGACGGCTATGCGCGCTACGTCGCCCTCGTGCGGCGCGACTACGCGCACGTCACCGACGAGCAGTGGCGCGTCGGCCGAGCGTCGGTGCTTCGCGCGCTCCTCGGATCAGCACACCTCTTCGTCTCGCCTGCGGCCCCCGAGGACTGGGAGCCGCGAGCACGACGCAACCTCGAGCGCGAGCTGAAGGGTCTCGAGGCGAGCGCGAGCTGACCGGCCGCGCCGGCTGGCCTGCGTCGGCCCATCAAGGCGCCGCGCGAGCGTCTGCCTCAGCGCCTCTACGCGCCGACGTAGCGCGCCAGATGCTGCCCGGTGAGGGTCGAGGAGTCGCCGACGAGCTGCGCGGGGGTTCCCTCGAACACGACGGAGCCCCCGTCGTGCCCGGCACCCGGCCCGATGTCGATGATCCAGTCGGCGTGCGCCATGACGGCCTGGTGGTGCTCGATGACGATGACCGACTTCCCCGACTCGACGAGCCGGTCGAGGAGCGAGAGCAGCTGCCGCACATCCGCGAGGTGCAGGCCCGTGGTCGGCTCGTCGAGCACGTAGACGCCGCCCTTCTCGGCCATGTGGATGGCGAGCTTGAGGCGCTGGCGCTCGCCGCCCGAGAGCGTCGTGAGCGGCTGGCCGAGGCCGAGATAGCCGAGCCCGACGTCGACGAGCCGCGCGAGCACCTTGTTGGCCGGTCCCGTGGCGAAGAAGTCGTGGGCCTCGTCGATCGACATCGAGAGCACCTCGCTGATGTTCTTCCCGTCGAGCGTGTACTGCAGCACCTCAGCCTGGAAGCGCTTCCCTTCGCACTCCTCGCAGACGGTCGACACGGCCGCCATCATCGCGAGGTCGGTGAAGATCACCCCGAGGCCGTTGCACTTCGGGCAGGCCCCCGACGAGTTCGCGCTGAACAGGCCGGGCTTGACGCCGTTGGCCTTCGCGAAGGCCGTGCGGATCGCGTCCAGCACCCCCGTGTACGTGGCCGGCGTGCTCCGTCGAGACCCGCGGATCGACGTCTGGTCGACGACCACGACGTTCGCCGACTTCGGGATAGACCCGTGGATGAGGGAGCTCTTGCCTGACCCGGCGACTCCGGTCACGACCGTGAGCACCCCGAGCGGGATGTCGACGTCCACGTCCTTGAGGTTGTGGCGCGTCGCGCCGCGGATCTCGAGGCTCGACGTCGAGGTCCGCGTCGTCTCCTTCAGCGAGACGCGGTCGTCGAGGTGCTTGCCCGTGAGCGTGCCAGAGGCGCGCAGCCCCTCGACCGTGCCTTCGAACATCAGCTCGCCGCCGCCCGAACCTGCACGCGGGCCGAGGTCCACGACGTGGTCGGCGATCGCGATCGTCTCCGGCTTGTGCTCCACGACGAGCACGGTGTTGCCCTTGTCGCGCAGGCGCAGCAGCAGCTCGTTCATGCGCTGGATGTCGTGCGGGTGCAGCCCGACCGTCGGCTCGTCGAACACGTAGGTGATGTCGGTGAGGCTGGAGCCGAGGTGGCGCACCATCTTCACGCGCTGCGCCTCACCGCCGGAGAGGCTGCCTGATTCGCGGTCGAGGCTGAGGTAGCCGAGCCCGATGGTCACGAGCGAGTCGAGGGTCTCCTGGAGCGTCGCGATGGCGGGCGCCACCTGCGGGTCCTGCACGCCCGCCATGAAGACGGCCAGGTCGCTGATCTGCATCGACGAGCAGTCGGCGATGTTCGTGCCGTCGATGCGGCAGGCGAGGGCCGCCTGGTTCAGGCGAGTCCCCTCGCAGTCTGGGCAGGCTGTGAAGGTGACGGCCCGATCCATGAACGCGCGGATCGCCGGTTGGACCGCCTCGGGGTCTTTCGACAGGATCGACTTCTGGATGCGCGGGACGAGCCCCTCGTACGTCATGTTCATGTTGAGGGCGGGAACATGGACCTTCGTCGTCTCCTTGTAGAGGAAGTCCTGGAGCTCCTGGTCGGAGTACTCGGCGACCTTCTTGTCGCCGTCGAGGAACGGCGCCTCGGAGTAGCCGCGCACCATCCACCCGTCGATCTTGTAGCCGGGGATCGTGATGGCACCCTCGTTGAGCGACTTCGAGCGGTCGACGACCTCGTCCAGATCGAGGTCGGTGACGCGGCCGATTCCCTCGCAGCGCGGGCACATGCCCTCCGCGAGGTTGAAGCTGAAGTGTCCGGCTGGCCCGGCCGAGGGCGTCCCGAGCCTCGAGAAGATGATGCGCAGCATGGTGTGCGCGTCGGTGGCCGTGCCCACCGTGGAGCGCGCGTTCGAGCCCATCCGCTCCTGGTCGACGACGATCGACGCGCTCAGCCCCTCCAGCACCTCGACGTCGGGCCTCGCCAGACTCGGCATGAACGACTGCACGAACGCGGTGTACGTCTCGTTGATGAGCCGCTGGGATTCGGCGGCGATCGTGCCGAAGACGAGCGAGCTCTTTCCCGAGCCTGACACGCCGGTGAAGACCGTCAGCTTGAGCTTCGGGATGTCGACGTCGACTCCCTTGAGGTTGTTCTCGCGAGCACCGCGAACGCGGATGGTTTCATACACGCAGTGATCGTAGCGAGCGGGACGCGGATCGGAGCGAGCAGCCGGACCTTGGTATGGACCGGATGCGGCGCGGGCGACCGGCGCGACGCCTCAGTGTGCTTGCATTCCCCATATGCCCCCGTTCCACTCTCTCGATGATCTCGTCGAATTCGTGACCACCGAACTCGCCCGCGGAGACCTCAGCGCTGTCGCGTCTGCGCTGGCGAACGCGCCGATGCCCGACGTCGCTGTGCTGCTCGAACGGCTACCTGCCGGCGACGCCGGGGTCGCGTTCCGGCTCCTGCCGAAGGACGAAGCCATGACCGTCTTCGAACGCATGGACGCACCCGCGCAGCGCGAGGTCGTGACGCAGCTCTCTGATACCGATGTCGCGAGGGTGTTCTCGGAGCTCGACCCGGACGACCGGGTCGCCCTCATGGACGAGCTCCCGGCGAAGATCGCGAAGCGGCTCATCCAGGAGCTGCCGGCGGATGAGCGCGGCGAGACGGCCATCATCCTGGGCTACCCGGTCGGTTCCGTAGGCCGGCGCATGACTCCCGACTACGTGCACGTCTACCCGCACGAGCTCGTCAGGGTCGCCCTCGAGCGCATCCAGCAGCGTGGCGGCAGCGCGGAGACCATCTACACGATCCCCGTCATCGACGACGGGCGGCATCTCCTCGGTGTCGTGAGCCTTCGGGAGCTGTTCTTCGCCGGCCCTGACGACACGGTCGAGAAGCACATGGCGACGGCCCTCTACGCGCACGCCGACGACGACGCTGAGGTGACCGCACGCACCCTGGTCGACCGGGGCGTGCTGGCCATGCCGATCGTCGACCGCGAGAACAGACTCATCGGGCTGCTCACGGGCGACGACGCCCACCGGATGGTCGAGGCCGCTCGAGACGAGGACGAGGCTCACGCGGGCGCAGCCGAACCCCTCCGGCGCCCGTATCTGACGACACCGGTCTTCGCCGTCGTACGCTCCCGGATCGTCTGGCTGTTCGTGCTGGCGGTTTCCGCGATCCTGACGGTGAGCGTGCTCGAGCTCTTCGAGGCGACCCTCGAGCAGCAGGTGGCGCTCGCACTGTTCATCCCGCTCCTGACCGGCATCGGCGGCAACACCGGTTCCCAGGCGGCGACCACGGTCACGAGAGCCCTCGCGATGGGGGAGGTGCGCCCCAGGAACGCCTGGCCGGTCGCCCTCAAGGAGCTGAGGACCGGCGTCGTCCTCGGTGTCACCCTCGGGGCAGTCGCCTTCGCCGTGGCGACGACCTTCTACGGTGCCGGCATCGGCACGGTCATCGGGCTCACCCTGCTGTCGGTCTGCACGATCTCGGCGACCGTCGGCGGCGTCATGCCGCTCGTCGCGAAGTCCATCCGGGTCGACCCCGCCGTGTTCTCGACGCCATTCATCTCCACGTTCTGCGACGCGACGGGACTCATCGTGTACTTCTCGATCGCCAAGTCGGTTCTGGGCATCTGAGCCGAGACACGCCCGAGCGAACGCAATCCAAGAATGCGCTCCGTCAGCCCGAGACCCGGTGAATTCATGGTCGTTCGCGCGCTTTCGCGTCGCAAATAGGAGAAATGGGGCAGCAAAACCCCCGCTTGATCTCCGAATCCGGCGAAGCGGCCCGGGGCGCCGAGTGAACGTATACAACGCGCGTGTCCCCAAAACCGTATCGTGGGAGCGAGGCGTGGGAGCGGAGATAGTATTCCGCGACCGTGCCGGACTCTGGGGGGAGTCCACAGCGCCTGGCGCTGAGAATCAGCAGGAGAGAAACGAATGTCCAGCACCACGCTCAACGGCGATCAACGCGGGGGAGAGCCGTGGCAGATCGCGGAACGCGACCGGCTCTCCGGCGTTGCGCTCGAGGGTCATACCCTGACCTTCCTCGTCGGCATGCCGGGAAGCGGACGCACCACGCTGCTCCGGCAGATGCAGGCGAAGCTCGAGACCGTCGGCGAGGCGCACGTCTGGTGCTCGTCACGTTCTGAATTGCAACGTGTTCTGGACGACCTCGCAGCCGGCAAGCGCTCGGGGCGTCTCGCGGTGCTCCTCGACGACGTCATCGTCGCGCAGGACGACCAGCTCTGGGACCGCATCAGACGGCTGGTCATGCCCGGAGACGACGATGGGGCTGCGGACCAGGGGAGCGCCCCGCGATTCCTCATCGCGTCGCTGTCGATGCCGGATTGGGCCTCCGCGCACGGAGCTGCCGGAGTGGTCCTCCGGCCTCGTGACCTCGCCTTCGACGCGTCGGAGCTGAATGCGGTCCTCGCAGCCAACGCGCCGGGCGCGCCTCAGGAACTGCGGATGCAGCTCCTCGACTCGTTCTCGGGTCATCCGGTCACGACTCGCGTCGCGTTGGAGCGATTCCGCGCCAACGCCCACGCTGAGGGCTGGTCCGTCGTCAGCGGCAGCTCGAGTGCCGCCATGACCCTGCAAGAGCTGCGTCGATTCGACCCCGCTGAGCTCGAGCGCGTCGACGCCATACGGATGATGCGCGCCACCAGCGTCCTCCGGCGCCTCTCAAGAGAAGACCTCCACCTGCTCGCACCGGACCTCATCGGCGACTACTGGTTCGACCAGCTCGCGTCCTCCCCGTACGGCGTCACGGAGATCAACCCGGTCTCCCTCGACGTCGAGTTCGTCTGGCACGCCGACACCTTCGCCCGCCTCAGCGCTGAGCGCTCACCCCACGAGGTCCGCGCGCTCGCCGCGCGCGCCGTGGCGGCCTTCCCAGGCGAGGGCAACGTCATGCAGCGGCTCTTCCTCTCCCTCCGGGCCCGCGCCTGGGGTGAGGTCGAGTCGATCGCGCAACGCCACTTCCGGACCATCTACGAGTACGCCCCGCGCGAGACCGTCGAGGAGATGCTCCAGGCCCCGGCAAGCGTGCTCCCGCGCCTCGTGAGCACGAACCTGCTCATCGCCCTCTTCCGCTGGCGCAGATTCGGCGCGACGCGGAGCGTGCTGCACAGCCTGCGCGAGTCCAGCATCGCCACGACTCGCATCGCCGCCAGCGACCCGATCGGCTTGTTCTCGCAGGTCACCAGGCACTCCCTGGCCACCTCCTTCGGGGGAGATCGTGCCGCGGCCGAACGCTGCCTTCGAGACGCGAAGGCCCTCATCCGTGATGCTGACGGGAAACTGCACGCCGCCCTCTACGCGTCGGCCATCGCTCGAGGGCGCTTCGCGGCCGACTGCCTCGTGCTGGTCTGGGCGGCAACGCTCCTCGAGGACATGCCGCTTGCTCTGGAACTGTCGACCATCGCTGCCGAGCACGGCCAGAGCTTCAACCGCACCGACATCGACGCGCTGCGGCACATCGAGATCATCGGGGTCATCTCCGGCGTGCGTCAGGCCGACGCAGCCAAGCTCACCGGTCGCTCCCTGCCGGGGTTCGCGGACTGCTTCGACCTACTCGACAACGGTGAGGAAGCAAAGGCCCGCGACCTGGCGCGTCAGCTCCGCGACCTTCCGCGCTCCGTCCTCCCACACGACACCGGGGCGAGCGTGCGCATCCTCCTCGAGGCGCTCGTGGGCGATGAGGACCCGATCGCCGAGGTCGATGAGCTCCTCGAGCTGAGCGCGGCGTCCTGGCGCGACGGGCTCCCATCCACGCTGCTCACCTTGTCGGCGACGACCTTCTACCTCACGCGCGGGCAGAGTGTGCGCGCACAGAAGGCGGCGGACTACTCCGGTGCGGAAGGCGACTGCTACGTGAGCCTTTCGCGCGCCCTCGTCGAGCTCGCGAACGGCCGCCCCGGGGAGGCGCTCGCGCACGCCGAGGCCGCCCTCGCCGATGACAAGATCGCCCCGCGCTTCGCCTCGATCGCGCGCACGCTCGCGGCGCTCTGCATGCTGCGGCTCGGGAACCTGGATGCGGCCGCCAACCGCATCGCGACGATGGCCACGCAGTGCCTCGACGATCGAAACGCGAGGTTCGCGTTGCGCTTCGCGACAACAAGCGACGCCGCGCTCATGACCTCCATCAGCGACAAGCTGCCGAAGCGCATCGCCGACCTGCTTGTCGTCTCCGCGCTCGACTCGCGGCCGCTCTCCGACTCCACCGTCGGCGAGGAGCTCTCGAGCGCCGAGATAGAAGTGCTCCGCCTCGTGGGGAGGAACTGGACCAACGCGCAGATCGCGGCCCAGCGCTTCGTCTCCGTGCACACGGTACGCGCTCAGTTGCGCAGCGTGTTCCGCAAGCTGGGCGCGAGCGATCGCCGTTCGGCCGTGGCGGCAGCGGAACGGCGGGGGCTGCTCGACTAGCTTGGCTGGGCCTGCACCGTGCTGCGCGTCGCCGCGGTGTGATCGGCGAGACGCTGCAGTCCCTCTTCGAGGGAGACCGCAGGCGACCAGTCGAGATCGGCGCGGGTGCGGCGCTGGTCGAACCAATGCGCGGTCGAGAGCTGCTCGGCGAGGAAGCGCGTCATGGGCGGCTCATCCTCACCAGGTCGGATACGCCACACGCCTTCGATGATCGACCCCGCTGCACGGGCCACCCCGGCGGGGACGCGCAGCCGCGGCGGCGGCGCACCGCCGGCCAGGCAGATGCCCTCCATGAGCTCGGCGACCGTACGCGGCTCGCCGTTCGTGATCACGTAGCTGTTCCCGTGCGCGGCGGGCGCTCGACGGAGCGCCGCCGCGATCCCGGTGGCGGCGTTGTCGACGTAGCAGGAGTCGATGAGCGCCGCTCCGCGTCCGAGGAGCGGGAGGATCCCTCTCGTCGCACGCTCGAGGATGCGCCCGATGAGCTGCGTGTCGCCCGGCCCCCAGACGAGGTGCGGGCGAACGGCGACCACCGCGAACTCGGGAGCGTCTGCCGCGAGGGCGAGCAGCTCTGCCGTCGCCTTCGTGCGCGCGTAGCTGCCGTGCGCGAGATCGGGCCTCGCCTCGTCGGCGCTCGCCCCGTGGATGGCGGGGCCGAAATGCGCCACCGACGGGGAGGACACCATGACGAAGCGGGTGGCACCCGCAGCCTTCGAGTGTGCGAGCAGATGCTTCGTGCCCGTGACGTTGACGGCCTCGAACTCGTGCTCTGCGCCGCTCAGCGACACCTTGGCGGCGAGGTGCACGATGCCTTCGGCGCCGGCGACGGCCCGTTCGACTGCCGCCTCGTCCGTGATCGATCCGAGCGCATCCGTCACCCCGGCGATGCCACTCGGACCTCGCTGCATCGTCGTGACCTCGTGGCCGCCGTCGCGCAGCTCGGTCGCGACGGCACGCCCCAGCATGCCGCTCGCGCCCGTGACGAGGACTCTCACGGTGCCGAGACCCGTTCCCCGGAGAGCGCGCGCTCAGCCCAGGCGGCCAGCGCGCTCCGGTCGATCTTCGAGTTGTGCCTGATGTCGGTGGGGAGCTCAGGAACGATGAACGCGGCCGCGATGGGATGCGTCGTGGATGCGCGCAGGGCGTCGGCGAGTTCCGCTTCGGCGACACGCACCCGACGGGTCGGCTCCCGCGTCTCGAGCACGGCAACCGCCTGCGCCGTGCCGGCTGGGCCAACGCCGACGACCGCTGCGCGCCGCACCCAGGGCAGCGTCTCGAGGTCCTGTTCGGTTCCGACGGGCGCGAGGGGCCCGTCTGCCGTCACGAACACGTGGGGGAGTCGGCCCTCCACCCAGAGGCGGCCTTCGTCGTCGAGGTGTCCGACGTCGCCCGTGCGATGCCAGCGCCCTTCGGAGGGCAGCTCGCGAGCGGCGGCGCGGTCCGTCATCGCGAGCCGGTCGTAGCGCTCCTTGAGGTGCGGGGCGCTGATGACGATCTCACCGAGCACGCCGGGCTCGGCCGAGGGCTCGCCCCGCGCGGCTCCCGAGGAGTCGAGGGCGCTGATGCGCACCACGTTGCTGCCGATGGGCGCGCCCACGCAGACCCCGTCGTCGGGGGCGAGCGCCGCGGCCGAGATGCCGTCACGGTCGATGTCGGTCACGAGCAGGCACTCCGTCATGCCGTACGGCGTGTGCGCCTCGGCGTTCGGCATGAGGGCGCACGCATCGTCGAGCAGTCTGGCGCCGATGGGCGCACCCGTGGACAGGAACGTCTGGACGCGTTCGAGCGCTGCACGCTGCGCCGCGTCCAACCCGTCGCGGGTCGCGACGACGTTGAGGATCGCCGCCGGCGACAGGAACACGATGCGGGCGTCCGCCGCGATGACCGCATCGGCAACAGCCGTCGCGGTCAGCGTGCGGGGCGAGGTGACATCCATGTCTGGGGTCACGGACCGTGTCCCGAGGGCCGGGCCGAGCAGCGCGAACGGTGCGAACCCGGTGACGAGGCCGGAGTCGGCGGTGACGCCGTAGGTCTCTCGAAGCGTGTCTCGCACGGCCTGCAGCTGCTGATGCGTGTACACGACGCCCTTGGCGGGCCCCGTGGAGCCTGAGGTGAAGAGCACCGCTGCGAGGTCGTCGGGGCCGGGGGCCTCGGGAAGGGCCGCGCCGCGCCCGAGCTCGGCGACCTCGGCGAGCGAGTGGGCGACGCCGAGGGCCGCGCGGCTGCTGGCGGGGATGCTCGTGGCGCTGATGCGCAGGCCGGGCCATCCGAGCACCTTCGCCGCGGTCAGTCCGGGGACCTGTCCGATGACGACGTCCGGCCATGCGCCTCGGACGGCACGCGAGAGGCCCTTGACGCCGAGGCCAGCATCCGCGACCACGACGACTGCGCCGATGCGCAGGCAGGCGTAGACGACGGCCGTGAGGGTCACGCCAGGCTGCACGAGCAGCGAGACGCGGTCGCCGCGGCGGACGCCGACGGCGCTCAGCCCCGCGGCCAGCTCGTCGACGCGGGCGGCGAGCTGGCGCCAGGACACGGCGAGCGGCGCCCCGTCGGTTCCGCGGCCCATCTCGAGCGCGGCGACGGACGGGTCGTCACGGTGCTGGTCGAGGGCCGCCCACATGGGTGCGGAGCTGGGGGAGCTGCCTGCGGCGGGCGAGCTCGCCGGCTGCTCGCGCCGGCGCGCACGACCTGCGGCGACGTCGTCGAGCCAGGTGAGGAGATGCGTCGCGTACGGGGCGTCCTCGGCGATGAGGTGGCCGGCGCCTTCGAAGCGGTGCACCTCGGCGTGGGGGAGGCGTCGCATGAGGTCGCCGAGGTAGAGGTCGGTGAAGATCGGGTCGCGGGGGCCCCAGAGCAGCAGGGCGGGCACCTCGAGCTTCGCGACGCCGGAGGAGACTCCCAGCAGCGCGTCGTGGCTCTCGGTGTCTTCGTCGACGGGGATGTCGGCGACGAACTGCTCGATGCCGAGACGCGACGCGCGGTCCGTGTACGGCGCGGCGTATGCGCCCTTCACCTCGGCCGACAGCGGGGGGTTCGCAAGGGCGAGGGTCGTCTGCAGGAACGCCGGGCTGGTCGACGTGGAGGCGCGCAGCACCGGCCCGAAGCGCGCGAGCCGGAGGGCCGCCGGGATGGCCAGGTCGCTCGGCTGGTCGACGGCGGTGTTGAGTGAGGCGACGGCGGTGAGCAGCTCGGGGTGGCGGACCGCCCAGCCGAGGGCGACGACGCCGCCCCAGTCGTGGCCGAGCGAGACGACGCGGCCGTCGAGCGCGAGTTCGTCGGTGAGGGCGCCGAGGTCGAGGATGCGCTGCTCGAGCGTGCGTCGCACGTCGGTTCGCTCCGAGAAGCCCATGTCGAGCTGGTCCACCGCGACGACCCGCCAGGCGGTGCCCCCGGACTCGGCGGCTGCGAGCGACTCGTTGGCAAGCGCACGCCACAGGTAGGACCACGTCGGGTTGCCGTGCACAGCGAGGACCGTGCCTGCCGGCTCGATGCCGAGCTGCGCGAGGGCTGGCCCGGTGTCGAGGAGGTGCCAGCCCCGCCTGGTGCCCGCGTCCGCGCCGACACCCGGCGTATCGACGATGCGGCTGAACCGGTCTTGGAGGCCTGGCAGGCCGGCGGGTGGGCGTGTGGCCGACCTCACCACTTGAGCTCCATCATGGCCGTGTTGAGTCCGGAGCCGACGCCCATGAGCAGCACTCGGTCGTCGCGCTTCAGCGTGCTCGACTGCAGGTCGAGCGTGATCGGGATGGAGGCGGGGCCGACGTTCCCGAGCGTCGGGTACGTCGTTGGCACTCGCTTCTTGTCGAGCCCCACGGCCTTGACGATCGCGTTCGTGTGCACGCGGGAGACCTGGTGGGTGATGTAGTGATCCATCGACGACCAGTTCCAGTCGGCCTGGGCTTCCTTCCAGGCGGAGACGACGAGGTCGAGTCCTCCCTTGAGGAGCGCCTTCGCGTCGGTGAACATGCCCTGCACGCTGCCGACGCAGAGCTCGTGGAACTGGGTCGCCGCTCGAGTCACGCCGCCGAGGATCTGGTGGCCCTCCGGATGCTCGTCGGTGCGGCCGAGGACGGCCGCGGCGGCCCCAGAGCCGAGCGTGAGACTCGCGAACTCGCTCATGAAGTCCTCGCGGCCGATGTCGTCGCGCAGCAGGCGGTTGATGGTGTTGACCTGGATCTCGTCGGCGTCCTCGCCGTTGACGATGATGGCGTAGCGGATCTGTCCGGCCTCGATCATCTGGGCGGCGAGCGTCATGCCGTTCACGAAGCCCAGGCACGCATTGGCGATGTCGAAGTTGACGGCCGAGCTCGGCATCCCAAGCCCGTGGTGCATGCGGACGGCGACCGAGGGCTCGAGGTGCGTGCGGGTGACGGAGGTGTTGATGAGGAGGCCCACGTCGCTGGCGTCGACACCGGCACGTCGCAGTGCCTCCTGTCCCGCGGCTACGGTCGCGTCGGTGAAGGACTCGCCGTCGGCCCAGTTGCGCCGTTCCGTGACCCCGGCGACGCGCTCGAGGAGGTTGCCGGGCAGTTTCAACCGCTTCAAGCCCGCGGCGAGCTGGCCTTCGATGTCCGAGGAGGCGGTGGCCTTCGACGGAAGGCGGCTCGCGACCGACAGCAGCGAGACGTTGTGGAAGCGAGTAGTCGCGTTACCTGTCATAGATGTGATTTGCGTCCTGAGCCGTACGAGGGGTGTGGAGGGGCGTAACCACGTCAGTCTAGGTGTTCGACGGTGACCGAACTCTCAGGCCGAATCAATAGCGTGCAGAGATGTTGCCAAGTGATATTCCCACCCATGAAGATCTGCTTGAACTGACCGAGTACCGGGGCGAGGGCAGCGTGAGCATCGCCATCCCGGCATCGAGCGCGCCGAGCGAGTCGGAGGCTCTGCGACTCGAGCTGCGCGCGGCGGTGAGCCAGGCGGCGAAGGAGCTCGAGGCGCTCGGCCTGGACCGGGCGCGAATCGCGAAGACCCTCGATCCCGCGAAGCAGTTGGAGTCCGATCCGGAGTTCTGGCGGGCACAGTCCCGGTCGCTCGTCATCCTGGCGGCCCCCGATCGCTTCCGCACCTTCCGCCTCGCCAACCGCCTCGGCCAGCACGTGGCCGTCGGCGACCGCTTCGACGTGGGCGCGCTTCTGCGTGCCACCACCTTCCCCAACTGCGGGTTCGTGCTCGGGCTGTCCCGAGGAGAGGTGACGCTCTTCGAGGTGCTCGCCGACGCGAAGCCGCGCCAGCTGCCCATCGAGGGGCTCCCAGACGACCTTCCCCTGGTCCTCGAGCACACGACGACGGGCGGACGCTTCGACCGACAGCGAGCGCAGGGCACGACGGGCGATCGCATCGGCCATGAGCGTTTCGCGAGGATCGTCCAGGAGCAGGTCATCCCGATCCTCCGGGAGTCGGGCGCACCGCTCATCCTCGCGGCGACGGGAGACTTCGACACCGCCTACCGAGCAGTGAACGAGTACCCAGGGCTCCTCGAGCAGCGCATCGGAGCGCATCCGGGGTCGCTGGCGGCCGGTGAGCTCGACGCGAAGGCGCGCGGCATCCTCGACGACCACTACCGCAGCGAGATCAACGCCTGGCGCGAGGAGTTCGGGACGAAGCGCAGCAATGGCCACGCGACGACCTCGATCAACGAGGTGGCGAGGGCCGCGTCGCAGGGCGCGGTTGCTGAGCTCTACTTCGACATGGACTCCACGCTCGAGGGGGAGCTCGACGAGCACGGCAAGCTGACGCGCGCCGAGACGCCCGGCCCGCACACCTATGCGATCGTCGACGAGATCGCGGCGCGCGCCCTCAAGCACGGTGCGAAGGTGAGGGCCGTGCGCAGGGGCGACCTGGTCGACGGCGCGGAAGTGGCCGCGACGCTGCGGTACCCGCTGGACTCCACGGCGTAGACCCGCGACCCGACGGGGTGGGGCGCTGACTCGGACCGAGTCGGCGCCCCACCCTTTCCCGTGTGCCCCCTCAAGCGCCGCCGAACCGGAGTGCCTCGGTGTCGAGGCGGTTCTGCGCCTGCTCGATCGTCCGCGACGAGTAGGTGCCGGATGACCTTGCGTCGAGCAGCGCGAGCTGGGCGTTGTCGAGCAGGATGCGCGTGAGCTCGCGGCGCTGCAGGTGCGCGTCGTCGAGATCCTCGTCGAGCTCAGCGCGGTTGGCGAGCAGACCACCCATGCGAGCCGCCAGCGTGCGCACCTGCTCGAGGACCTCTGGGTCGTATGACTGCCCGTCCGCGCGCCGCAGCTCGGGGTTCGCGAGTGATTCCTGCGCGACGTCGAAGACCTCGTCGGCGAGGCTCGAGAGCTCCCGCGCGTCTGCCTGCGCGTCGGTCCCGTTCACGCCGAGCCGCTTGATGAGCCAGGGGAGCGAGCCGCCCTGGACCACGAGCGTGACGATCGCGACCGTGAACGCGATGAGGACGAGCTGCGGGCGGTACGGGAAGTCCGAGGGCAGCGACTGTGCGGCGGCGAGCGTCACGACACCCCGCATCCCCGACCAGGCGAGCACGGCTCCGCCGCGCCAGCCCAGTCCCTCGTCCCGGTAGAAGGCCATGTCCGCGCTGGCCCGCTTCGCCCGGTCGAGCAGGCGTGGCCGCACGTTGTCCTTGCCGGCGACCCGCTCCAGGAACTGGTCGAGGCGAGGAGCGACGAGCGTGGCCCTTCGCTGTTCGCTTCGGAGCATCAGCACTAGGGGAATCACGAACGCGACCCTGACGAGGACGAGCACGGCCGTCGCGAGGAGCCCGATCCCGACCGCGTGCAGGAGGCCGATGCCGTCCTCGTCGCCGTCGACCGACTCGATGAGCGCCGAGAGCTCGAATCCCATGAGGAGGAAGACGCCGTTCTCGAGGAGCAGCTGCGCCGTGCGCCAGTTCGTACGCTCGCTGATGCGGTCCTGCGGACTGAAGCGGCTGGCACTCGCGTGCCCCGTGACGAGGCCGGCGACGACGACGGCCAGGACGCCGGAGCCTCCGATCTCCTCGGTGGGCACATACGCCAGGAACGGAACCGTGAACGAGATCGCGGTCGTCAGGACGGGGCTGCCCAACCTCGAGCGCACGAAGACCGTGACCGCCCCGACGAGGGCCCCGAGCACCACGGCGAGCGTCACGGCGAGCACGAAGTCGCCGACGGCACCCCAGAACGAGAGCGCACCGGCCGTCGCGGCGATTGCGCTGCGCAGCATGACGAGCGCCGTCGCGTCGTTGACGAGCCCCTCGCCCTCGAGCACCGTGACGAGGCGCGGCGGCAGCCCGAGGCGCTTGCCGATGGAGGTCGCGGCCACCGCATCCGGGGGACTGATGACAGCGCCGAGGGCGACAGCTGCGGCGAAGTTGAGGTCGGGCAGCAGCGCGAAGAGGAGGAGGCCGCTGCCGAACGCCGAGATGATGACGAGCAGCACCGAGAGGCCGGTGATGGATCGCAGATTGCGGCGGAAGTCGGTCAGCGGAACGTTGACGGCGGCCGAGTAGAGGATCGGCGGCAGCACGATCGTGAGGATGATCTCCGGCGGGAACTCGAAGTCGGGGACCCCGGGGAGATAGCCGACGCCGATGCCCACGATGACCAGCAGGATGGGCGCGGCAACCCCGAGCTTCGGGGCGACCGCGGCGACCGCGACGATGATGAGGATCGCGGCGACGCCGAAGACTGCGAGTTCGAGCTCCATGGAACAGCAGACTAATCGGCTGGGGGAGATGGGCCGCTCCGGTACGCGCGTCGGAATGTTGCACTCCATTTCGGTCGGTGACGCGACCCGACGCCCAGGCTCCGCGCGCGGACCTACGATCGGGCAACTCCCCGCACCGTCAGCGCTGCTGCTCCGGCGTGCGTGGGACCCCGATCCCGTGAGAGAGGCACCATGTCGAGACGTCAAGGACCCGGACGATTCACGGTCGGACTCGCCCTCCAGGGAGCGGGCTGGCACCCCGCCGCCTGGACGGTCCTGCCGCGCGGCGACGGCACCAGGCTCACCGAGCTCGGCTACTGGCGCGACCTCGTGCAGCACGCCGAGCGAGCCGGCATCGACTACGTCACCTTCGAGGACGCCTACCAGATCGAGGGGAGCGCACCGGACTGGGAGGCCCCCCGCGACCTCGCCGAGGTGTCGCTCGACGCGACCCTCCTGGCAGCGTCGCTCGCGCCGCTCACGAAGCGCATCGGGCTGGTCCCGACCATCGGTCTGACGCACGCGGAGCCCTTCCACGCGTCCACGAGCATCCAGACCCTCGACTTCGTCTCCCTCGGCCGTGCCGGCCTGCGCGCGAAACTGAGCGCGAGCGGGGCCGAGGCCGCGAGCTTCGGCCGCAAGAGCTCGCTCGGTCTCGACGCGATCTTCGCCGAGGGCACCGATGCCATCGAGGCCATCCGCCGGCTCTGGGACAGCTGGGAAGACGACGCCGTCATCCGCGACGCGAGCACCGGCCGCTTCATCGACGCCGATCGCCTGCACTACGCCGACTTCGAGGGGGAGCACTTCAGCGTCAAGGGGCCGTCGATCGTGCCCCGCTCGCCGCAGGGCCAGCCTCCCGTCTTCGCGCTCGCGCAGGCCGAGGAGTCGTTCGACTTCGCGGCTCGGCAGGCAGACGTCGTGTTCATCACCCCGGGTCGCTCGACGGTCGCCGAGCTGGTGGCGGCGATCCGGGACGCCGAGCTG
Organism: Pseudoclavibacter sp. JSM 162008; assembly: GCF_041366455.1. Lineage (NCBI taxonomy): Bacteria > Bacillati > Actinomycetota > Actinomycetes > Micrococcales > Microbacteriaceae > Pseudoclavibacter > Pseudoclavibacter sp. JSM 162008. The sequence continues at coordinate 64,264 of NZ_JBEWYX010000011.1, read as the reverse complement.
CGTGTGGGCCGCACAGGGGAGCCGCTGCGCATCGTCGCCGACCTCGAGATCTTCCTCGGCGACGAGGACGGCTCCACCGAAGAGCACTTCCGCGCCCTCGACGAGCGCGTCCGCGCGGACTCCGGGTATCGCAGCGACACGAGGGTCGTCGTGCGCTCGAACGTCATCACGGCAGAGCTCATCGCCAAGTACGCGGATGCCGGCCTCGACGGCGTCCGCGTCCGCCCGCTCACCCACGGCGACGTCGCCGAGTTCGTCGACCGCGTTCGGCCGATGCTCGAGGCGAGGGGCATCGTCGCACCTCCTAATCCGCGCGAGAAGTCGCCGAGTCTGCGCAAGACGTTCGGCCTCGTCCCGCGCCCGGCCAACCGGTTCGCGGCCTCCCACGCGGAGCGGCCCGGAACCGCTGGCCCTGCATCGACCCGCGATGCCAGGAGCTCCGCACAGCCGGCATCCGCACGAAAGGCACACCGCGCATGACCAGCCCAGCGCTCAAGCAGGTCCACCTCGCCGCGCATTTCCCCGGCGTCAACAACACGACCATCTGGACCGACCCGGACGCCGGAAGCCAGATCGACCTCGCCTCCTTCCGCGCGTTCGCGGAGACAGCGGAGCGCGGCCGATTCGACTACCTCTTCCTCGCGGAAGGGCTGCGACTCCGTGAGCACAAGGGGCGCATCCACGAGCTCGACGTCGTCGGTCGCCCCAACACGCTCGTGATCCTCGCCGCCCTCGCGAGCCTCACCACGCACATCGGCCTCGTCGGCACGCTCTCCTCCACCTTCAACGAGCCGGCGGACCTCGCACGGCAGCTCGCGACGCTCGACCACCTCTCCGGTGGGAGGGCGGGCTGGAACGTCGTCACCTCGAGCGACGCCTTCCACGGCCAGAACTTCCGCCGCGGAGGCTTCCTCGAGTACGCGGAACGCTACGAGCGGGCCGAGGAGTTCGTGCGGCTCTCGAAGCGACTCTGGGACTCCTGGGAGTCCGACGCGATTTCCGCGAACCCCGGCCGAGGGGAGTACCTGCGCCAGGACGGCGTGCACCGCGTCAACCACGTCGGCAAGCACTTCGACATCGAGACCATCTCGAACGTGCCGCGAAGCCCGCAGCGGTACCCGGTCATCGTGCAGGCCGGCGACTCACCGGCCGGGCGCGACTTCGCCTCCGCGAACGCCGAGATCATCTTCTCGCTGCACGCGGCCTTCGAGGACGGCAAGCGCTTCTTCGACGACGTCAAGTCTCGCCTCCCCGCCGTCGGGCGGTCGAAGGACTCGCTCCTCATCATGCCCGCCGCCACGTTCGTCGTGGGTGACTCCGAGGCGGATGCACGCGAGCGGTCCCGCGCGGAAGCGCTCGCCCAGATCAGCCCGCAGACGGCGATCGCGATGCTCGAGCAGGTCTGGGGGAGGGACCTGTCAGGCGTCGACCCGGACGGCCCGCTTCCCGACCTCGAGCCGGGTGACGAGCTCATCCGTGCAGGCCAGGCCAACGACCTCTCCAAGCAGCGCGCCCAGATCTCGAAGTTCCGGGAGATCGCGGAGCGCGAGTCGCTCAGTGTCCGAGAGCTCATGCTGAAGCTCAACACGCGCCACACGTTCGTCGGAACCGGCGCGCACATTGCCGAAGAGATCTCCCGCTACGTGCAGGGTGGTGCCGCCGACGGCTTCGTGATCGTCCCCTCGCTCATCCCGAACGGGCTCGACCGGTTCGTGGACGAGGTCATTCCCGAGCTGCAGGAGCGCGGCGTCTATCGCGAGGAGTACACGCCGGGTGCGACCCTGCGGGAAACCCTCGGCCTGCCATCCGAGCCGCCATCGGCAGAGGCCCCGAGCGGCCAGCTGCTCGGCGCTGGAGGAGCCGTCGGGGCTTGAAGGTCAGGGTGCGGCGATGAGCAGCCGGAGGTCAGCGCCGCAGCGGCGCGAGGCCTCGCGCGTCGAGCGCGGTCTCCAGGAGACCGACGGCCCTCGGTCCCACGCCGTGCAGCGACAGGAGGTGCTCGCGGCTCGCGCCAGCGACATCTCCGAGCATCGTCTGACCCGCCTCGGCCAGCGCGCGCGCTGCCGGTGCGCCGATCCCGAGGCGCGCGAGCGGCTCCGTGTCGGCGGCCGACGGCTCGGCCGGGACCCGGTGCACGCCGAAACGGTCCTCTGGGTCGATCCGGCCGAGCAGCTTCTGGGAGAGACGGCCGAGCGTGCTGAACTCCTCCGGGGTGAGCGCGTCGACGATGAGCTCGCGCACCTTGGCGACGTGCCCTGGCGCGGTCTCCTCGAGGAACGACATCCCCTCGTCGCTGAGCTTGGCGATCTTCGCCCGTCGATCGTCTGGGTGGCTCGTGCGCTCGACGTAGCCTCGCTGCTCAAGGCCGAGGACGACCCTGGACAGGCGGGGGAGCGTCGCGTTGGTGCGTGTGGCGAGGTCGGTCATCCGCAGGCTGCGCCCGGGCGACTCTGAGAGGACGGCCATCACGAGATACTCGTAGTGCGTGACGCCGGCGTCGTTGCCGAGCTGAGTGTCGAGTGCCCCTGGGAGGAGCTCGACGACCCCGATGAAGTGCAGCCACGAGTGCTGCTCGTCTGCGGTCAGCCATCTCGGTTCGCTCATGGCCCCATTCTCCCGACTTTTACTTGTAGATGCAAGTTTTTGAGTGCTACGGTTCCAGGCATGACGACAACAGACGGCGACAAGCTCGACGCAGGCACCGGCATGGGCCTCGTCTCCCTCCACGTCGGCGACCTCGCCGCGCAATCCGAGTACTACCGAACGGCCCTCGCGCTCGAGCCCATGGCCGAGGCCGACGGCGAGATCACGCTCGGCCGTGGGCGAGTGCCGCTCGTGCGCCTGCGCCACACCCCAGGCCTCCCCATTCCTTCGCGCCGTGCCGCGGGACTCTTCCACACCGCGCTCCTCTTCGAGACGCCGAGCGACCTCGCCGCGACCGTCTACCGAGCCGCGCAGCACCAGCGCTCGCAGTTCGTCGGCTCCTCCGACCACCACGTGAGCGAAGCGTTCTACTTCACCGATCCAGAGGGCAACGGCATCGAGCTCTACACCGACCGGCCCCGCGACACGTGGCTCGACGCCTCCGGCCGCATCGCCATGTCGACCGAGTTCCTGGACCCCAACGCCTACCTGCGCGCCAACCTCGTCGAGGCGACCGCGGATGCGCCGCACACGGCGGCTGCCGACGTGGGCCACGTGCACCTGCAGGTCGGCGACGTCGACACCGCCAAGGGGTTCTACGTCGACACCCTCGGCTTCGAGACGACCACAACCTATCCGGGCGCCCTCTTCGTGAGCGCGGGCGGCTACCACCACCACGTCGCTCTCAACGTGTGGAACAGCGCAGGGGCCAGCCCCCGCGCGGCAACCCTCGGACTCGGCCAGCTCACCATCGAGGTGCCAGCGCGGGATGAGCTCGACGCGGTCGCCGAGCGGCTGCGCGGCGCAGGCCTGCAGTTCGCCGACGACGGCGCCTCCATCACCGTGCTGGACCCGTGGCGCTCCGAAGTGGTGCTCCGAACACGCGACCAGGCGGTCGCCGCGTGAGCCACCTCGCCATCACGACGGCCCTCACCTCCGCCGGGGGAAGCCTCCAGGACGATGCGGCCGACCGTCCGATCCTGCTGCTCATGCACGGCTACGGCTCACACGAGGACGACCTCACCAGCCTGCTCCCGTCGCTCGGCGACCGTTTCGCCTGGGCCTCGCTTCGCGCGCCGCTCGTCCTCCGCCAGCAGACGCCCGCCGAGGTCGGCTCCTACGCGTGGGTCCCCATCGATCGTCCTGGACTGCCGGACCCGGTGCAGGCCGCGGCCGCGACCGACGCGGTGACGGCCTGGCTCGACGAGCACACCGCGCCCACCGCGAGCATCATCCCCATCGGGTTCTCCCAGGGCGGGCTCATGGTGACGCAACTCCTTCGACGCGACCCGCAGCGCTTCGCGCGCGGCGCCGTGCTCTCCGGCTTCTCCCTCCAGGGCGAGCAACCCGGTGACGCTGAGCTCGCACGCCTCCGCCCGCCGGTGTTCTTCGGTCGCGGAGACCGGGACCAGATCATCAGCGACGAGACGTTCGAGCGCACCACGGGCTGGCTCGCGGACCACGCCACCCCGACGGAGAAGGTCTACCCGGGGCTCGCGCACGGCATCTCGCCGCAGGAACTCCAGGACCTCGCGGCCTTCCTCGCCTGAAGGCCGCCGCGCGGAATGTGACCCCGCGTGTCCCCCTGGTACTCGAGATTTCGGCCGCCCGCTTCCGCGGGCGGCCGTCTTCCTAGTCTCTGGACATCCCCACCACGAAGGAGTCCAGATGACCCGCTCGACCAGATCCCTCTCCGCTGCCGCCCTCGCTGCAGTCGGCATGATGGCCCTGGCGTCGTGCGCCGGGCAGTCTGGGGCGACTCCGGCGCCGGATGCGGACCCCGTGCAGGGCGGCAACCTCCGCGTCGGCATCCTCAGCGACATCGGATGCATCGACCCGGCGCAGGTCGGCAACAACAACAACGTCAACATCGCCCGCCAGACCGTCGCGTCGCTCACGACGCAGGACGTCGAGACCGGTGAGGTGCTTCCGTGGCTCGCCGAGTCGTGGGAGATATCCGACGACGCCAAGGAGTTCACCTTCACCCTCGCCGAAGGCCCGACCTTCGCCGACGGAACCCCCATCGACGCGGAGGCCGTCAAGGCGAACGCGGAGGGGATCCAGGCGCTCGGCGCGAAGTCGCCGCTGGGCAATCTCTACCTGGCCGGCCTCGAATCGGTGACGGTCGTCGACCCGCAGACCGTCACCTACACGTTCGCCGAGCCCTCCGCGCAGTTCCTGCAGGCGACCTCGACCTTCACGCTCGGGCTCGTCTCCACGGAGAGCAGCAAGTTCAGCCAGGAGGATCGCTGCGCCGGCGACCTCGTCGGCTCCGGCCCCTTCTCCGTCGAGTCCTACACGCCGAACGCCGAGACGGTGCTCTCAGCGCGTGAGGATTACGCCTGGGGAGCATCCACGACGGGCAACACCGGGCGCCCGTACCTCGACACCATCACGTACTCCGTCATCCCCGAGGCATCGACGCTCACCGGCTCGCTCCAGTCCGGCCAGCTCGACGTGTCGACCGACGTGTCCTTCGTCGACCTCGACCCGCTCAAGAGCGCAGGAGCAAGCGTCGAGAACCGCGCGAACCCCGGTGTCGTGTACAACCTCATCCCGAACGCATCTCACCCGATCCTGTCGGACGAGAAGGTGCGTCTCGCCGTGCAGAAGAGCATCAACCGCGAGGAGCTCCTCGCGCTCCTGACGCCGGAGGACAGCCCCGCGACCAGCGTGCTCGCAACGTCGACCCCGTACTACAGCGACAAGAGCGACATCCTCGAGTTCAACACCGAGGAAGCCGCCAAGCTGCTCGACGAGGCGGGCTGGACCGAAGGAGCAGACGGCGTGCGCGAGAAGGACGGGCAGAAGCTGAGCTTCGAGCTCGCCTACTGGCAGCCGACGACGAACGTGCTCGAGCAGGTGCAGGTGCAGCTGGCGGCCGTCGGCATCGACCTGCAGCTCCGCGAGGCGCCCATCGCCGACGTCACCGCCATCAACGACGGCACGCAGCCGTTCACCTGGGCCAACATCACGCGAGCCGACCCAGACGCGCTCCGCATCTTCTTCTCAGCCGAGGGCGGCAACAAGTACAACTACCGCGAGGTGGGCCCGATCGACGAGGTCCTCAACTCGCAGGCAGCCGTCATCGACGCGGATGCGCGCCAGACCTCGGTCGACGCCGCCGTCACGCAGCTGCTCGAGGAGGGCTACGCGGTTCCCGTCATCCAGCTCTCGACGAACCTCGTCCAGGCACCCGGAGTCCAGGGCACGCAGTTCGAAGCCTCCAGCCGACTCGACTTCTCGGCAGCCTGGAAGGCCGCGGAGTAGTTCATGGTCCGCTACTTCGCCGCCAGGCTCGCCCTGGGGATCCTGGTCCTCTGGGCGGCCTTCACGCTGTCGTTCCTCCTGCTCTACCTGCTTCCCGGTGACGCGGCCGCAGTGGCCGCGGCCGGCGGAGGTGAGGGCGCGGCCGATCCTGCGGCCGTCGAGGCGCTGCGAGCGGAGCTCGGGCTCGACGCCCCGTTCCACGAGCAGTACCTCGCGGCCCTCGGCGGCGCGCTTGTCCTCGACTTCGGAAGCTCCGTGCAGAACGGCATCCCCGCGACCGAGGTGCTTGCCCGTGCCCTCCCGTCCACGGCGACGCTCGCCGGGGCGGCGCTTGTCCTCTCCGTCGTCGGCGGTGTCGGCCTCGCCCTCGTCAGCAACCTCGTCCGATCAACCTGGCTGCGCGGCATCCTCCAATCGCTGCCGTCGCTCGCCATCGCCGTCCCGACGTTCTGGCTGGGCCTGCTCCTCCTGCAGGTCTTCTCCTTCCAGCTCGGCTGGGTGCCCGCCTTCGGGAGCACCGGATTCGTGGGGCTCATCCTGCCCGCGCTCACGCTGTCCATCCCGACGGGGGCCTACCTCGCGCAGGTGCTGACGCGCAGCCTCCACGAGACGCTCGCGCGTCCGTTCGTCGAGCAGGCCAAGGCGAAGGGCGCGGGCGACACGCGCATCCTCGTCCGCCACGCTCTTCGCAACGCGGCCCTTCCGACCCTCACGATCGGCGGTGTGCTCGTGGGCCAGCTCCTCGCCGGCACCGTCGTCACCGAGACCGTCTTCTCCCGCGACGGCGTCGGCCGCATGATCGTGACCGCCGTCGCGAACCGCGATATCCCGCTCGTCATGATCGCCGTCGTCTTCGCCGCGGTCGTGTTCGTCGTGACCAACCTCATCGTCGACGCGCTCTACCCGCTCATCGACCCGCGCCTGACGCATTCCACCAGACAGCAGCGTCCCTCATCGAGGCGCCGCACGACGCCGACGCTGACACCCGGGCTCGGCCCGAGCGAGCCAGCCGAGGCAAGCAAGAAGGGGGTCCCAGCATGAGCCAGGCTCTTCTCGAGACCGTGCCGGGCGTCACCCCGCTCAGCCGCACGGAACGCTACGTCGCACCCAGCGGCCTCGACAACCCGGATATCCGCGACAACCCGGAAGGGCGAGGGCACGGGACCGCCGAGCGGACGCCGCAGCCGGTGCCGGAGCCGGTCAAGCCGTCGTCGTTCGCACGCTTCAGCGGCCTCCTGCGCCTCCCGTCCCTCATCCTCGCGCTCGTCGTGCTCGCCACGGTCATCGCCTGGGCGATCATCCCGTCCGTCTTCACGCCGTACGACGCCGTCAACGGAACCCTCCTCGACCGCCTGCAGCCGCCGAGCGCCACGCACCCCTTCGGTACGGACAACCTCGGCCGGGACACCCTCGCTCGCTTCATCTACGGATCGCAGACCACCCTCTTGGCCTCCGGCCTCGCCGTGGTCATCGCCCTCGGCACCGGCGCGCTCCTCGGCCTCCTCGCGGGCTACCTTCGCGGGTTCGTCGACGAGGCGATCATGCGGTTCATGGACGTCATCCTCGCGATCCCGGCGCTGCTGCTCTCGCTCACCATCATCACGGGGCTCGGCTTCGGGACGCTCAACATCGCCATCGCGGTCGGCCTCGCCTCGACCGCGGCCTTCGCGCGCATCATGCGCTCGCAGGTGCTCTCGGTCGCGACGGCCGGGTACATCGAAGCGGCGAAGCTGTCAGGCGCCCGCTGGCCCAGCATCATCTTCCGCCAGGTGCTGCCCGCCGCGATCACCCCGGTGCTCGCCCTCGCCGCCATCGAGTTCGGCGCAGCGGTGCTCGCCATCTCCGCGCTCAGCTTCCTCGGCTTCGGCGCCCCGCCGCCCCAGCCCGAGTGGGGCGCGCTCATCTCCGAGGGACGCGACTACCTGCAGGCCGCCTGGTGGCTCACGACGCTGCCCGGCCTCGTGATCGTCGCCGTCGTGCTCTCTACCGCCCGCCTCTCCCGCTGGCTCCAAGACCGAGGAGACCGCTCATGACGTCAACGCAGTCACCCGTCCCCAGCGAAGCTCCCGCCGGGCCCCTGCTCTCCGTGCGCGGCCTCCGGCTCGCCTACAAGGGGGCCACGACGCTCGCCGTCGCCGGTGTCTCCTTCGACGTCTACCCGGGCGAGCAGGTCGCGATCGTCGGCGAGTCCGGCTCCGGCAAGACGAGCGTCGCGAAGTCCATCGTCGACCTCCTCCCGTCGAGCACCGACGTCCGCGCGGATGCGCTCCGCTACGACGGGCTCGACCTCACCGCCCTCACCCCGCTCGAGTGGCGCGCCGTGCGGGGCGCACGCATCGGCCTCATCCCGCAGGACCCCTCCGCGTCACTCAACCCGCTGCAGACGGTCGGCTCGCAGGTCGCCGAAGTGCTGCTCATCCACGGCCTCGCGACGAAGAAGGATGCGCGCGCGCGAGCCGTCGAGCTGCTGGCGGATGCGGGCATCCCGGACGCTGCGAAGCGAGCAGCCCAGTACCCGCACCAGTTCTCCGGCGGCATGCGGCAGCGTGTCCTCATCGCGGCGGCGCTCGCCGCCTCACCGGGCCTCATCATCGCGGACGAGCCGACCAGCGCCCTCGACGTGACCGTGCAGCGACAGATCCTCGACCTCATCGCGGAACGCGCCGCCGTCGCCTCCACGTCGGTGCTCTTCATCACCCACGACCTCGGCGTCGCCGCCGACCGCGCGGACCGCATCCTGGTCATGCAGCACGGCGTGATCGTCGAAGCGGGACCTGCCGCGCAGGTGCTCGAGGACCCACAGCATCCGTACACGAAGCGACTCGTCGCGGCCGCGCCGACGAGGACCTCGACCCGGCTCGCGCCGGCGCAGGGCGCCCTCGCGATCGACCGGAGCAGGCCAGTGCTCGAGGTCTCCGGCCTCAGCAAGACCTTCCGGCTCCCCGGCGGGGCGCGCGTGGATGCGACGAAGGACGTCGCGTTCGCGATCGCGCGCGGCGAGAGCTACGCGCTCGTCGGAGAATCGGGCTCAGGCAAGAGCACGACGGCGCGACTCGCGCTGCTGCTCGAACGGCCAGACCAGGGCAGCATCCGCCTCGACGGCGTCGAGGTCGCCGGAGCACGAGGCGGCGCGCTCAGGGCATTCCGTCGTAGGACGGGACTGGTGCACCAGGATCCCTACTCCTCCCTCGACCCGCGGTTCACCGTTGCCGAGTCCATCGAGCAGCCGCTGCGCGCCTTCGGTGTCGGCGACAAGGCCTCACGGCGGGCACGCGTGCTCGAGCTGCTCGACGATGTCGCGCTGCCCGCGAGCTTCGCCGAGCGGCGGTCCGCGCAGCTCTCCGGTGGGCAGCGCCAGCGCGTCGCCATCGCCAGGGCGCTCGCGCTTAAACCGGAGCTCATCGTGCTCGACGAGGCGGTGTCGGCGCTCGACGTCTCCGTGCAGGCGCAGATCCTGCAACTGCTCGTCGACCTCCAGGCAGAGCACTCGCTGAGCTACCTCTTCATCACCCACGACCTCGGCGTCGTGAGGCAGATCGCGGACAGGGTCGGCGTGCTCCGCGGGGGAGAGCTGCTCGAGGAGGGCACGGTCGACGAGGTCTTCGAGCGCAGCACCAACGACTACACACGGGCGCTCGTCGACGCGATCCCGGGCGGGCGGCCCGCCGAGCGCGTCCTGGAGGCCATCGCATGACCTCCGCCGCCAGGCTCATCGACAGCGACAGCAGCAAGGGGGCGCGCTGCATCGCCGTGCTCGGCGCGGGCCCGCGCGGCGCCGGACTGCTCGAGCGCATCGTCGCCAACTACGACGCCGACGCCACCGGTCAGCTGGTCGTGCACCTCATCGACCCGCACCCGCCGGGCGCCGGGCGCATCTGGCGCGACGCGCAGTCCGGGCTCCTCAAGCTCAACTCGCTCGCGGCCGACGTCACGATGTTCACCGACGAGACGAGCACCATCGAGGGGCCAATCCGAGAGGGCCCATCGCTGGTCGAGTGGGCGCAGCTCGCGACGCGCGGCGACCTGCCCGGGTACGAGCTCGACGCGGAAGACCCGCAGCTCGCCGCGGAGATCCGGGCACTGGGTCCCGCGAGCTTCCCCACCAGGCGGCTCCAGAGCCGGTATCTCGGCTGGTTCTTCGAGCAGGCCGCAGACGCCGCGCCGGAAGGGCTGACCGTGCTGGTGCACACCGCGCAGGTGACGGGCGTCACGACGCTCGAGAACGGCTCCCAGCGGGTCGAGCTCGATACGGGTGACGGGCTCACGGTCGACGTGGTCGTCTACGCCCTGGGCCACTCGGGAACGCGAGTGCATGAAGGGACGAGGACCGCCGAGCTCAGCGACTTCGCGGCGCGCCACGAGCTCGCGTACGTGCCGCCCTCGTTCACGGCGGACGCCGACTTCAGCGCCGTTCGAGCGGGGGAGCCCGTCATCGTCCGCGGGCTCGGACTCGCCGCCGTGGACCTGCTCGTGCTGCTCACCGAGGGCCGGGGGGGAACGTTCGTGCCGAGCGTGGACGAGGGACGTCTGACGTACCTGCCCTCAGGACGCGAGCCGCGCATCCTCGTCGGCTCCAGGCGCGGTGTCCCCTACCACTCGAAGGTCACCAGCGTGCTGCAGGGAGAGCCCTTCGAGACGCGGTACTTCACGCCGGACATCGCACGGGAGGTCGTCGCGCGGCACGAGATCCTCGACTTCCGCACGCACTTCTGGCCGCTGCTCGCGAAGGAGATGCTCCACGGCTACTACCGGGAGCTGTTCACGGGCCACCCGGAGCGCGTCCGCATCTCCTGGGTCGAGTTCCGGGCTGACCTCGACCGTCTCGGCGCGCAGTCTCCGGAGCTCCACGACGCGGTCGTCGCGGCGCTCGTCGACCCCAGCGACGAACTCGACATCGAGACCTTCGACCACCCCCTCCGCGGTGCCGTCGCCACGGACGTCGGGTCGGTCTCGGCCTCGCTGCACGAGTACATTCGCGAGGACCTGCGGCGCAGGAACCGGCAGGAGCACAGCGAGAGCCAGGGGCTCTTCCTGGCGCTGCTCTTCTCGTTCATGACCTTCGTCGAGTTCCAGGACGCGCCCAACTGGTCACCAGCTTCCCTCGCAGGCGACGTGCGCGTCTGGTGGAAGGGCTTCTTCAGCTACGTCGCCTCCGGCCCACCGGGGCACCGCCTCGACGAGCTCCTCGCGCTCAGCGAGGCCGGTGTCGTGCACTTCCTCGGAGGCGACCTCCGGGTCTGGGAAGACGAGGAGACCGGGGTGTTCCACGCGAAGGGGAGCACGCTCGAGCAGGAGGTCTCGGCCCGCGCGCTCATCGACGCCTGGCTCCCGGACTCCGACGTCGCGCACACCGACAACGACGCCCTGCGCCAGCTCATAGCATCCGGCGAGGGGCGCGAGCGGATCGCGGCCACGCCGGAGGGCAGCCTCGCCACCGGCGTCATCGAGGTGCGGCGCGCTGACTCGCGCATCGTGCGGGGCGACGGCACGGCGCATCCGCGACGGTTCGCCGTCGGGCCGTACACCTCGAATCCGTTCGTGGGCGCCTTCTCGCGCCCGAGGACGAATGCCGTGTCATTTCGCGAGAACGACGCCGTCGCGCTGAGTACCTTGAGACTTGTCGGCGACATCAGCAGAGAGAACCAGGATCGGGAGCAGCATGAGCACGCAGCAGAGCACCACCACCGGAGACCAGTTCGGCAAGCGCTGGGCGGCCTGGCACGACAGTCGTGAACGCGCGGTCCGAGCCCCGTATGGGCCGGCGGCACTCGTCGCCACGAACTGGCTCGCCGACGGCGTCGAGCTCGAGCTCGACACCGTAGCGGGCGCCTGGACGATCGAGGACGGGGCCGTCGTCGGCACTGGCCTCGCCTCGAGCGGATACACGGATGCATCCGGTGAGGCAGTCGGAGATCGGGTCACGCTCACCGCGGGCGACGAGCTCCGCGATGGCGAGCGCATCCTTCGGGCCTTCGCTCGCGACGACCAGCGCGCACTTCGCGTGCTGGACCCGGCCGCGCCCGGACGCGCGGCGCTGCTCGGCATCGACAGCTACGCGCCCGGTGACGGCTACGTCGTCTCCGCCACCTTCCGACCGTCGACCGAGCAGGTCGACGTGCTCCAGGCCGACGGCTACGTGTCCAGGAAGGACCTCGGCGGGAAGCTCGACTTCACGCTCGGCGGAGCCCGGTTCTCGATCGACGCCGACCACGCAGAGGCTGGACTGCAGGTCGTCTTCGCGGATGCGACCAGCGGCGACGAGAGCTACCGGTTCCGGTTCCTCACCGTCCCGGCGCCGGAGGCCGACGGGACGACCACGATCGACTTCAATCGCGCGTACCTCCCGCCGTGCGCCTTCAGCGACCAGTTCGTCTGCCCCACGCCCGCCGCAGACAACCGCCTCACGGTGCCGGTGCGAGCGGGGGAGCGCAACGCCATCACGGCGTAGGACTCGACGTTCCCGACGGGAGCTTCGTCCCGCCGGAGCCTGATTCGGGCCATCCGCGGGCGGACGACACGCGTCGGCCGCCGGCTCACTCCTCCGCGTCCCAGGGCTCCGGTTCGATGTCGCGCCCGCGGATGCGATCGATCTCGCGCCGCTCGCGCTTCGTCGGCCTGCCGGCACCTCGGTCGCGGAACGCGATGGGCGCGGCGAACTCGCGCGGGGGAGGTGGCGGTGAGTTGTCGATGAGCGCCTTCGCCGCGATCGGTGCGCCCACGCGCTTCTTGAGCAGCTGCTGCGCGACGAGGATCCGATCACGATCGGTGCGCACGCGAACCTCGTCGCCGACGTGGATGCGCTGGGCGGGCTTCGCCCGGTCGCCGTCGATCTTCACGTGCCCGGCCTTGCAGGCGGCTGTGGCGGCGCTGCGCGTCTTGAAGATGCGCACAGCCCAGAGCCACACGTCGACGCGCACGGACGCGGGGCCGGCTTGGGGGGAGCCATGCTCGTCGGGGTCCATCCGCTGATCGTAGCGAGTCCGGGGTCGTCCGCGGATCTCGGTGCGCCGGCGGCGAACGACGCGACCATCCCGGCGACACGCTGGCCCACCCAGTCGCTGGGCTGCGCCCGCTGAGACAATGGGCGCATGGCGAGCAGAGAGCAGGAAGCCCCGATGCGGTGGGCGACGCTGCCGAATGCCATCTCGGTGGCGCGGCTGCTCGTCTTCGTGCCGCTCACCATCTGGCTCGCCGCCGATGGCAGAGCACTCGCGGCGACCCTGAGCCTCGCAGCCTTCGGCGCTACCGACTGGATCGACGGGTTCCTCGCTCGCCGGCTCGGCCAGGTCTCACGGGTGGGGGAGATCCTCGACCCGGTCGCGGATCGACTCGGCATCATCGCCATCGGCCTCGGGCTCGCGCTCCTGGGTTATCTCCCGTGGTTCGTCCTCATCACGATCTTCGTGTGCGATGTGACTCTGCTCGTGATCGGGCTCACCCGACTCGACCGCGTCCGCGAGGGAAGAGTCAACCTGCTCGGCAAGGCCAGGTCGGCGTTCATCATGGTCGCGATGCCGCTCCACCTGCTCTCCTACGCCGCTCAGGTGCCCGCTGAGCCCCTGCGGGGCATCACGTGGTGGATGCTCGCCATCGGCACGGTCCTGCACGTCGCCGCTGGCGCGGTCTACGCCGTCAGGTACCTGCGCCGCCGGGCTCCGTGACGAAGTCGATGAGCTCCTCGACGCGGCCCAGCAGGGACGGCTCCAGGTCGCGGTAGTCGCGGACCTGCTCGAGGATGCGCTGCCACGCCCTCGCGGTGTCCGCCTGCTCCTCGGCTGGCCAGCCGAGCGCCCGGCAGATGCCCTTCTTCCAGTCCTGCCCACGGGGGATGACCGGCCAGGCCTTGAGCCCGAGGCGCTCGGGCTTGACCGACTGCCACACGTCAACGTACGGGTGCCCGACGACGCGGACGTGAGAGGCGCCGAAGCGCTTCGTGATGTCGTCCGCGATGCGCTGCTCCTTGGAGCCCTTGACGAGGTGGTCGAGCAGCACGCCGACGCGCCGCGTCTGGCTCGGGCCGAAGACGGTGAGCACCTCGGCGAGGTGGTCGGCTCCCTGCAGGAACTCGACGACGACGCCGTCGATGCGGAGGTCGTGGCCCCAGACCTTCTCGACGAGCTCCGCGTCGTGCTTTCCCTCGACGAAGATGCGACCAGCCCTCGCGGTGCGCGCTTTCGCGTCGGCGACGTGGAACGACCCGGATGCGCTCCTCGCGCGCCCGGACGGCTGCTTCGCGACCGGAGGGCCGAGGAGGACCGGCTCGTCCTCGAGGAGGAAGATCGAATCCGCCGGGAACGCCTTCCGCTGCCCGTCGAAGTCCAGCAGCGTCACGGTCTGCTTGTTGGCGGAGGCGAGGCGCCCGTAGAAGCCGGTGGCCGCGTCCTCGAGCCACATACCGCTCGCCATGGGAACCTTGCGCGTCAGCGGGGCGGATTTGCGCGCCCGCATCTGTGCGACGGGATCACCGCCGTAGCGGTCGTCGAACGCGTTTTCGTCAGAGGAAGACAGGTTTGCCACCCACGGAGTGTACGCCGAGGGTGAAAACCGGCAACGATTCGGTCGCTCGTTTCGACAACACTCAGTCGTCTGACGCACAATGGCTGGCGGTGCTTGTGCAGTTCACCGACCGGAATTCGGGCACCCCCGATTCCGCTACGCTTGAGCACCGACTCGAGGAGGCAAATATGGCTGGGTCTGACGCTGAGGCGCGAACCCCTGACGGCGACGGCGTCGTCGATGAGCAGACGCAATCGTCGACGATTTCGTTCACTGGCGATTTCAGCGCGCAACTCGCCGCGCTCATCGCCGGCGGTGTCTCGAAGGAGGAGATGGAGTCGATCAGCGCTCTCCCCTCCGGCTCCGCGCTCCTGATCGTGCGCAGGGGGTCCAACGTCGGGGCCAGGTTCCTGCTCGACACCGACCTCCAGGTCGCCGGTCGCCACCCGAACGCCGAGATCTTCCTCGACGACGTCACCGTCTCTCGTCGTCACGCCGAGTTCACCAGGCACGGCCGCGAATTCCACATGCGCGACCTCGGCTCGCTCAACGGCACCTACTACAACGGCGAGCGCATCAACTCTGCAGTGCTCACGAACGGCGGAGAGGTGCAGGTCGGCAAGTTCCGCCTCACGTTCTACAGCTCTCCGCTCGACACGAGCCTGACGTCCGCGTCTGCCGGGAACTGACGGTGGCCGCTATCGCGGCGGCTTCTTCCAGTGGGCAGGGCCGCATGCTCAGCATCGGACAGGTCCTCCAGCGGCTGAACGTCGAGTTCCCCGAGCTGAGTCCCTCGAAGCTGCGCTTCCTCGAGGACAAGGGGCTCGTGCATCCCGAGCGCACGCCCAAGGGCTACCGCAAGTTCTCCGCCGGCGACGTCGCTCGGCTGCGGGAAGTGCTCACGATGCAGCGGGACCTCTACCTGCCGCTCAAGGTCATCGCTGAGTACTTCGACGCGCTCGACCGCGGGCTTGAGCCCGAACTTCCGGGGTCCAGGGCACCGCAGCGGCAGACGATGCTCGCCGCGGGCACCGTGCTCGACCGCGCGCAGCTCCTCGAGCGCTCCGGCGCGAAGCCTGCGCTCCTGGAGCAGGCCGTGAGCGCTGGGTTGATCCCTGCGGCCAGCCGGTACCAGGAGGACGAGCTCACGATGCTGAGCACACTCGTCGAACTGGAGAAGGTGGGCATCGAGCCGCGACACCTCCGACCGTTCCGCGCCGCCGCGCACCACGAATTCGGTCTCATCGAGCAGGCCCTGTCGACCAGCACTCGACGGGCGCGTTCGGGCGGAGAGGCGCACGAGCGGGCGCACGAGCTCGCCGAGCACCTCGAGTCCGTCCGACGGTCGCTCATCCGCCAGGCCGTCCGCGGTCGCAGGTAGCTTCACCCTCCACTTGAACGTCAGGTGGATCCGAACGGCGCCAGTCCTCTCCGCGACACGCCGCTGCTCGCATCCCGAAGCCCGAGATACAGGGCGAGACGGGTCGGGATCACATCGTTGTCGTTCGGAAGTAGCCGAGTCGCACGCGCTCCAATAGAATCAACTCAGACGGCTCGGGACTTACCTCAAGTTCCCCTGTGGTAAGACCCACTGCTTCCGCCCCAGTTCTCCTGGGAGCTGAGCCAGTCGAAAACGTGTGAAAGGTGCAGGCATGAGCGAGCAGGGACAGGGCGACGCGCCAACCGGCGGCGAGTTGGTCTTCACCGATGGCATTCCGGACCTCGATCCGGGTTCCGGCTACCGCGGCGCCGTTGCCGCGAGGGCCGCCGGCATCACCTACCGCCAGCTCGACTACTGGGCTCGGACGGGCCTGGTCGAGCCGACTGTGCGCGGTGCGAAGGGGTCCGGCTCCCAGCGTCTCTACTCGTTCCGGGACATCCTCGTCCTCAAGCTCGTCAAGCGACTGCTCGAGACCGGCATCTCGCTCCAGCAGATCCGCACCGCGGTCGACCAGCTGCACGAGACCGGCGTCGTCGACCTCGCGCAGACGACCCTCATGTCGGACGGTGCGAGCGTGTACCTCTGCACCTCGAACGATCAGGTCATCGACCTCGTGCACCGCGGTCAGGGCGTCTTCGGCATCTTCGTGGGCCAGGTGCTCCGAGAGGTCGAATCGACGCTCGTGGACTTCGAGCAGCAGACCATCGACCCAGTTGACGAGCTCGCAGCTCGCCGCGCAAGCCGCGCGAGCTAGCCGCCGAGTCTCGCGCCCTAGCTGTTCGACCGGCCCCGCTGACGCCCACGCGTCACCGGGGCTTCGTCGTCGGTACCCGCGGCGCTGGCATACGGGCCGAGGCGTCCCGCACGCATGATGCGCTCGAGGAGCGTGTCGAAGCTCGCGGCCATCTCCTCGGCGGAGCTCCCGGGCCACAGGTGCACGGGCTTGGCCGCGCCCGTGGCCTGCTGGAGCGACGTCCGCTCAGGCAACGCGGGGGAGAGGACAAGCGGTCCGAACATGTCGCGCAGCTCGCCGAGCCTGAACTGGTGCTCGATCGACTGATGCTTCGCCCGGTTGACGATGATGCCGAGCGGCTGCAGCCGTGGCGAGAGCTCGCGCCTGATCTCATCCACCGCTCGGAGCGCGCGGTCTGCTGCCGCCACCGAGAACAGTCCCGGCTCCGTCACGACGGCAACACGGTCAGAGGCCGCCCAGGCTGTCCTGGTGAGCGCGTTGAGGGATGGCGGGCAGTCGATGAGGACCAGGTCGTAGTCTGCTTCGACGACGGCCAGGGCCTCCTCGAGGCGCCAGATCTCGCGGATCGACGGGTTCGGGGTGTCGAAGCTCAGCGCCGCCGGGCTTCCGACCATGAGGTCGATGACGCCGTGGCCTCCCTCGCCCCACGACGAGCGGGCGATCGCGGCTCGCACGGTGCTCGGCTTGGGAGAGCGGAGGACGTCGGCGATCGTGGCGCCATCCTGCGCGCGCGCGTCGAGCCCAGTCGAGACATCCGACTGGGGATCCAGGTCGACGACGAGGGTTCTGAGCCCGCGGGCCCAGGCGGCGGAAGCGAGGCCCAGGGTCACCGTGGTCTTGCCGACGCCGCCCTTGAGAGAACTGATGCTGAGGACGAACACCAGCCCAGGCTACATTCACTAGGCTGGCGTCACGTTGCTGCAAGCCCCTGTCGTTGTTGTCGGAAGGTGGAACACCGGTGTTCAAGAAGATCCTGGTTGCCAATCGAGGCGAGATCGCCATTCGCGCATTCCGTGCCGCTGTGGAGCTCGGAGCACGGACGGTCGCGGTGTACCCCTACGAGGACCGCAACTCGCTTCACCGCCTGAAAGCTGACGAGGCATACCAGATCGGCACCGTGGGACAGCCAGTCCGGGCCTACCTCGACGTCGCGGAGATCCTGCGCGTCGCGAAGGAATCCGGTGCCGACGCGATCTACCCCGGCTACGGCTTCCTGAGTGAGAACCCAGAACTCGCGCGGGCCGCCCAGGACGCGGGAATCGCCTTCATCGGGCCGCCCCCTCGGGTCCTTGAATCGGCGGGCAACAAGGTCACGGCCAAGAACCAGGCGATCGCCGCGGGGGTGCCGGTGCTCGCCTCGAGCCAGCCCTCCACCGACCTCGACGCCCTGTGCGCCGCCGCCGAGGAGATCGGCTTCCCGATCTTCGCCAAGGCGGTCGCCGGCGGCGGCGGGCGAGGGATGCGGCGCGTCGAGCGCCAGGAGGACCTGCGTGAAGCGCTCGAGTCTGCGATGAAGGAGGCGGACAGCGCCTTCGGCGACCCGACGATGTTCGTCGAGCAGGCCGTGCTCCGCCCACGCCACATCGAAGTCCAGATCCTCGCCGACGAGCACGGCAACGTCGTGCACCTCTTCGAGCGCGACTGCAGCGTTCAGCGACGCCACCAGAAGGTCGTCGAGATCGCCCCTGCGCCCAACCTCTCGCAGGAGGTGCGGGAGCAGCTCTACGCCGACGCGGTCGCCTTCGCCAAGTCCATCGACTACGTGAACGCGGGCACCGTCGAGTTCCTCCTCGACACGGCCGGCCCCCGAGCCGGGCAGCACGTGTTCATCGAGATGAACCCGCGCATCCAGGTCGAGCACACGGTCACCGAGGAGGTGACGGATGTCGACCTCGTGCAGGCACAGATGCGCGTCGCCTCGGGCGAGCGCCTCGACGACATGGGGCTCGAGCAGCACCAGCTGGAGCTGCACGGTTTCGCGCTGCAGTGCAGGATCACGACCGAGGACCCATCTCAGGGGTTCCGCCCGGACACGGGGGTCATCACGACCTACCGCTCCGCGGGAGGCTCCGGCATCCGCATCGACGGAGGCACCATCGCCACGGGAGCCGAGGTCCTGCCGCACTTCGACTCGATGCTCATGAAGCTCACGGCACGCGGGCGCGACTTCCCGGCTGCGGTGCGGCGCGCTCGACGCGCGCTGTCCGAGTTCCGCATCCGCGGCGTCGCCACGAACATCCCCTTCCTCCTCGGTGTGCTCGACGATCCCGACTTCCAGCGCGGGGACGTCGCGACCGACTTCATCGAGAAGCGCCCGGGGCTGCTCGAATACCGTCGCCCGGGCGACCGCGGCACGAAGATCGTGAACTGGCTGGCCGACGTCACGGTCAACGCACCGCACGGCGTGCGCCCGACCTCCGTCGAGCCGCGGACGAAGCTGCCCGCGCTCGACACCTCCGTCCCGCTTCCCGCCGGGCGGCGTCAGGAGCTCTTGGATCTCGGCCCCGCGGGGTTCGCAGCCCAGCTGCGTTCCGAGAAGCGCCTCGCGGTCACCGACACCACCTTCCGTGACGCACACCAGTCGCTGCTCGCGACGCGCGTCCGCACCCGCGACCTCGTCACGGCTGCGCCCTACCTCGCGAGACTCACGCCCGAGCTGCTGTCCATCGAGGCCTGGGGCGGTGCGACGTACGACGTCGCGCTCCGCTTCCTCGGCGAGGAGCCGTGGGAGCGCCTCGCGAGTCTCCGCGAAGCCGTCCCCAACATCCCACTCCAGATGCTGCTGCGGGGCCGGAACACCGTCGGCTACACGCCGTACCCGGAGGCCGTGACGAAGGCGTTCGTCCACGAGGCGACTGCGACCGGGGTCGACATCTTCCGCATCTTCGACGCCCTCAACGACGTCTCCCAGATGCGACCCGCCGTCGACGCGGTTCTCGAGACGGGAACGGCGGTCGCCGAGGTCGCCCTCTGCTACACCGGCAACCTCGCCGACCCCAACGAGCCGTTCTACACGCTCGACTACTACCTGCGCCTCGCGGAGCAGATCGTCGACGCGGGCGCGCACATCATCGCCATCAAGGACATGGCCGGGCTGCTCCGCCCGCAGGCAGCCTCGAAGCTGGTCACCGCGCTCCGCGACCGCTTCGATCTGCCCGTGCATCTGCACACGCACGACACGGCGGGCGGACAGCTCGCCACACTCCTCGCCGCCAGTGAGGCCGGCGTCGACGCCGTCGACGTCGCAAGCGCCCCCATGTCGGGAACAACGAGTCAGGCAAGCCTCTCGGCGCTAGTCGCCTCCCTCGAGCACACCGAGCGGGACACGGGCATCAGCCTCACGAACGTCACCGACCTCGAGCCATACTGGGAGGCGGTCAGGCTGGTCTACCGTCCCTTCGAATCCGGGCTCCCGGGTCCGACGGGTCGCGTCTACAAGCACGAGATCCCGGGAGGTCAGCTGTCAAACCTCCGGCAGCAGGCCATCGCGCTCGGCCTCGCGGACCAGTTCGAGCACATCGAGGACATGTACGACGCGGCCGACAAGATCCTCGGCCGCATCCCGAAGGTCACGCCGTCCTCGAAGGTCGTGGGCGACTTGGCCCTGCACCTCGTGGCCGTCGGCGCAGATCCGGCCGACTTCGCCGAGAACCCGGGAAAGTACGACATCCCGGATTCGGTCATCGGCTTCATGGCCGGTGAGCTCGGCGAGCTGCCGGCCGGATGGCCGGAGCCATTCCGCAGCAAGGTGCTCGAGGGGCGCGACGTCAAGATCGAAGTCACGCCGCTCTCCGACACCGACGAAGCCGGGCTCGCGGGGGACAGCCTCGAGCGCAGACGGACCCTGAACCGCCTCCTGTTCCCACAGCCCACGGCAAGCTACGAGGACACCGTCCGGCTCTTCGGCGACCTCTCCGTGCTCGACACCCTCGACTACCTCTACGGGCTCGAACCCGGAGAGGAGCACGTCATCCACATCGGGAAGGGCGTGCAGCTCTTCGTGGGCCTCGAGGCCATCGGCGAGCCGGACGCTGACGGCATGCGCACGGTCATGGCGACCCTGAACGGACAGCTGCGCCCGGTCTTCGTCCGCGATCGCAGCATCAAGGTCGACACGATCGAACGCGAGAAGGCGGACAGCGGCAACCCCGGGCACGTCGCCGCACCGTTCTCCGGCGTCGTGACGCTCCGCGTCGAGGTCGGCGAACGCGTGTCGCAGGGGCAGACCGTCGCGACCATCGAGGCCATGAAGATGGAGGCCGGCATCACGGCACCTGTCGCGGGCGTCGTCGAGCGCCTCGCCATCTCCTCGCCGCTCGAGGTCGGCAACGGCGACCTCCTCGCCGTCGTCCGCCCTGGCGCTGAGCGTGCAGATGACTGAGCGCCCAGCCGCTGAGCACTTCGAGCTGCTCATCATCGGTGCAGGCTCCGGCAACACGCTCCCGCCCGGCGGCGAGGGCGGGCCGAAGACGGCCATCGTCGACGACGGACCGCACTTCGGTGGCACGTGCCTCAACGTCGGGTGCATTCCCACGAAGATGTTCGTGCACGTCGCCGACGTGGTTCGAAATGCGCGGGACGCGCAGCGGCTGGGCGTCCATGACGTCCACCTGCGTCCGTCCTGGCCGGAGGTGCGCGACCGTGTCTTCGGGCGGATCGACCAGATCAGCGAGGGCGGGGAGAGCTACCGTGAGCACGGGAACCCGCGCGTGACGCTCGTGCGCGAGCGCGTCGAGATGCTCGGCGACCGCGAGGTGCTGACCGCCTCCGGGCGCAGGCTGAGCGCGGAGACGCTGGTCATCGCCGCGGGCAGCCGGGCACGCCACCACGATGTGGTGCCCCTCGACTCCACGCTCGTGCACACCTCGGACACGATCATGCGCATCGACGATGTGCCGCGCCGCCTCGCGATCATCGGCGGCGGGTCCATCGCATCGGAGTTCGCCCATGTCTTCAGCGCCTTCGGCTCCGAGGTCACGCAGCTCGTGCGTGGGCGCGTGCTCTCCTCGCTCGACGCGGACGTCGCCGCGACGTTCACGGAGGCCGCCCGTGAGCGGTGGCGGGTCGAGACCGGCACCTCGGTCGTCGGCTTCTCCGAAGACGGTCGAGTCGCGACGCTCACGACGGACGCGGGGGAGCAGATCGAGGTCGACGCCGTGCTGGTGGCGATCGGACGCATCCCCAACACGGACACGCTCGGCACCTACGAGGTCGGCTTCGACCACCACGATGACGGCCGGTTGCGAGTGGACGCCTACCAGCGGGTGCTGCGCGACGGCCACCCGGTCTCCGGGGTGTTCGCGCTCGGTGACATCGACTCTGAGCACCAGCTCAAGCACGTCGCCAACCACGAGGCGAGAGTCGTCGCGCACAACATCGCGGTCGAGCCCGGGCGCCGTCTCATGAAGAACACGCTCGGCCCCGTGCCGGACGTCGTCTTCACCGAGCCGCAGATCGCGAGCTTCGGAGTGACGCTCGAACGCGCCGAGCAGCTGGGCTACGACGCGTTCGAGGTGACGCACCAATATGGCTCGACCGCCTGGGGGTGGGCGCTCGAAGACGAGCGGAGCTTCTGTAAACTCGTCATCGCGCGGGGCAGCGCGACCATCCTCGGGGCACACATCGTGGGTCCGGATGCGGCGGTCCTGCTCCAGCCCCTCGTCCTCGCGGCGAGCTTCGGGCATTCCATCAGGGGCCTCGCGCGTGGCCAGTACTGGCCTCACCCCGCAGCGAGCGAGGTGGTCGAGAACGCGCTGCTGCGCGCCGAGGAGGAACTGTGACCGTTCGCCCCATCCGCTACTACGGTGATCCGGTGCTCCGGACGCCCGCAGAGCAGATCACCGTCATCGATGACCGCATCCGCAGCCTCGTCACCGACCTGCTGGACACGACGTCGCTCGACGGAAGGGCAGGCGTCGCCGCGCCGCAGATCGGCGTGGGACTCGCGGCCTTCTCGTACAACATCGATGGCGAGACCGGCTACGTGCTCAACCCGGTTCTCGAGAGCACGTGGGGCGAGCTCGATGAGATCGACGAAGGCTGCCTGTCGGTTCCTGGCCTCTGGAACAAGACACCGAGGTACGAGCACGCGCGTGTGACCGGCATCGACCTGGACGGCGAGCCCGTGGTGCTCGAGGGAGCCGGGCTCATGGCGCAGATGCTGCAGCACGAGACCGACCACCTCAAGGGCGTCGTCTACATCGACACGCTTGCTGCTGAGCACCGCAAGGCCGCCATGCGCGAGATCCGTGGCAGCGAGTGGTTCGCGCCCGCGACGGCGGCCAGTGCGTCCACGGCGGGCAGGACCACGGCAAGCGCCTTCGGCCGCCCGACTCGCTGAGGGGCATGGCCGAAGGCGCAGGATCGGTGCTCTGCCGATCTACTTGAGCGTGATGCCCTGGGTCGCTGGCGCCGCGTTGTAGATGCCCTCGATGATCCCCTTGTACTTCTCGAGGATCACGTGGCGCTTGATGGACATCTTCGGCGTGAGCGTTCCGTTGGCCTCCGTGAACTCCCCGTCGAGCACGACGAACTTCCGGATCGACTCGGCCCGCGATACGCGCGTGTTCGCCCGATCGACCGCGTGCTGGATCTCGGCGAGCACCTTGGGGTGCTCGGCCGCCTGAGCGACCGTGAGGTCCGGATTCTCGCCGTTGTTGCTCAGCCAGGTCTTCAGCATCTCCGGGTCGAGCGTCACGAGCGCGGAGATGAAGGGACGCTGGTCCCCGACGACCACGATCTGCCCGACGAGTGGGTCGGCGCGAATCGGGTCCTCGAGCGCCGCGGGGGAGACGTTCTTCCCGCCGGAGGTGACGATGATCTCCTTGATGCGACCCGTCACCGTGATGTAGCCGTCATCGTCGATCGAGCCGAGGTCGCCGGTCTTGAACCACTCGCCGTCGAACGCCGCGGCCGTCGCCTCGGGGTTCTTCCAGTACTCGCGGAAGACGTTGATGCCCTTGACCTGCAGCTCGCCGTGCTCGTCCGTGCGGACTGCGACGCCGGGCAGCGCGGGGCCGACGGTCCCGATCTTGGACTTCTCGGCGAGGTTCACGGACGCCGGGGCCGTGGTCTCGGTGAGGCCGTAGCCTTCGAGGATGTTCACGCCGATGGCGCGGTAGAAGTGGCCGAGGCGGGAGCCGAGCGGTGCCGAGCCGGAGACGGCGTGCTTCACGCGGCCGCCCATCACCTCGCGAAGCTTCGAGTAGACGAGCTTGTCGAAGAGCTTGTACTGGAGTCCGAGCACGAGCGGCGTGCGGCCGGCGTCCTGCGACTCCGAGTAGCGCACGGCGACATCCGCCGCCTTCCGGAAGATCTTGCCGCGCCCACCGGCTTCCGCCTTCTGCTCAGCTGAGTTGTAGACCTTCTCGAACACGCGCGGAACTGCGAGCAGGAAGGTCGGGTGGAAGGTGCCGAGCGATTCGACCAGTTTCGTGGTGTCGTGCTGGTGTCCCACCTTCACGCCGCCGTAGATGCAGAGCACGGAGATGAACCGCGCGAACACGTGCGCGAGCGTGATGAACAGCACGGTGGATGCGCCAGGGTAGATGAGCGCGCCCAGCGGGTCCTTCACGTTCCGGCAGAGCTCGACGAAGTTCGAGTGCATGATGACGCACCCCTTGGGGCGCCCCGTGGATCCTGACGTGTAGATGAGCGTCGCGATGTCGTCGCCGTTCGCGATGCCGCGCCTGCGCTCGATCTCAGCGTCGTCGACGTCGGCCCCGAGCCTGGCGAGTTCATCGATGGCGCCTGCATGCAGTGCGTAGCGCACGCGGAGGCTCGAGACGGTGTCGGCGATCTCGTCGAGCTTGTCGTCGTGCTCGGGAAGCTCGGAGATGATGCCGACCGCCTCCGAGTCCTCGAGGATCCACTCGATCTGCGCCGACGAGCTCGTCTCGTACACCGGCACCATGACGGCGCCCGCGTACCAGAGGGCGAAATCGACGAGCGTCCACTCGTAGTTCGTCTTCGCCAGGAACGCGACGCGCTCGCCGACCTCGACGCCGGCCGCGACGAAGCCCTTCGCGAGGTCGTTCACCTTGGCGTGGAACTCCTTGACGGAGACATCGCGCCAGCGATCGCCGTCCGGCAGTCCGAAGAGGGCGAGATCCGGCGATTCTCGAAGTCTGTACTGGAGCAGATCGGTGGTGTTCCAGCTCGGCTCCGGGCTGACTACGGCGGGGGTCTCGGATAGCTTCATTGCAACTCCTGAGTGTGGTCCTGGTCGTGAGCCGCCTGGACGTCCATCGGCCGGGGTCATCCGGCTTCACGTCCAGTGGCCTTCAACCCTACCGTTCCGGACACGGCGAGCGGCGCACCGGTGCGTGGCATGTCCCGAGTACACTGATGTGCCATCGCCTATCGGGAGGCCACGCATGTTGTATTGGGTGCTCAAGCATCTCTTCGCAGGGCCCTTGGTGCGCGCGACGTTCCGCCCGTGGGTGCGGGGAATCGAGAACATCCCCGCGAAGGGGCCGGTCATCCTGGCGTCGAACCATCTCTCGGTCGTCGACTCGTTCTTCATGCCGCTCTCGATCGACCGCCGCGTGTACTTCCTCGCGAAGAAGGAGTACTTCACCGGCACCGGCATCAAGGGCTGGCTGACCGCGCAGTTCTTCAAGTCCACCGGCATGCTCCCCATCGATCGAGGCGGCGGAGCCGCGAGCGAGGCGTCCCTCCAGACCGGGCTCCGCGTCCTCAGCGAGGGCCGCGTGCTCGGCATCTATCCGGAGGGAACGCGCAGCCCGGACGCGCGCATGTTCCGCGGCCGGACAGGCATCGCCCGCATGATCATGCAGGCGGACAAGCCGGTCACCGTCGTACCGGTCGTCATGGTCGACACCGAGCGTGTCCTGCCGATCGGCGCGAAGGTGCCGCGGCTGCGCAAGGTCGGCATGGTCTTCGGCGAGCCGCTCACCTTCACGCGCTACGAGGGCATGGCGGCCGACCGGTTCGTGCTCCGCTCCATCACGGACGAGATCATGAGCGAGCTGCACGCCCTCAGCAACCAGGACTATCGCGACATCTACGCCTCGTCCATCCGAACCAAGATGGACGCAGAGGCCAAGGCGCTCGCCGCCGCGCAGAAGCCCTGAACGCGCGAGAGCCGGTGATTGCTGTCAGCGATCAGACGAGCACAGCGCGCGCTGCCCCGGGTAGTGTCGGGCCGTCCGGCGTGAGATTCAGAACAACCAGTGCTGCAGCGCGTGAGCTGTCAGCGTGAGATCCGAGACATGAGATCAGAGAAGCGAGCATGAGCCAATTCACCTCCACCCGCACAGAGTCGATCCCGACGCCTCCCGGCGTGCTCGAGGGCCTCGACGCGTGGCGCGAGCTGCCGATCAGGCAGCAGCCGCAGTGGGGCGACGCGACGAAGGTCGCGAGCGTCTCCGGTGAGCTCGCGTCCCTGCCGCCGCTCGTCTTCGCGGGCGAGGTCGACAGGCTGCGCGATCGTATCGCCACGGCCGCGGCCGGCCAGGCATTCGTCCTCCAGGGTGGCGACTGCGCCGAGACCTTCGCGGGAGCGACCGCCGACAAGATCCGAGCGCGCGTCCGCACGATCCTGCAGATGGCCGTCGTCCTGACCTACGGTGCCTCGATGCCCGTCGTCAAGATGGGCCGGATGGCCGGGCAGTTCGCGAAGCCCCGCTCGAGCGACAACGAGACGCGCGGCGACGTGACGCTGCCCGCCTACCGCGGCGACATCGTCAACGACTTCGACTTCACGACGGAGGGGCGGACGCCGGACCCCGAGCGCATGCTCCGCGGGTACCACACGGCGGCATCCACGCTGAACCTCGTCCGCGCCTTCACGACCGGCGGGTTCGCCGACCTCCGAGAGGTGCACTCCTGGAACCAGGGCTTCGCCGCGAACCCCGCGAACGCGCGCTACGAGCAGCTCGCCGCTGAGATCGATCGCGCCGTTCGCTTCATGGCGGCCGCCGGTGCCGACTTCTACGCGCTGCGTGATGTCGAGTTCTTCGTGGGCCACGAGGGACTCCTCATGGACTACGAGCGCCCCATGACCCGCATCGACTCGCGGACCGGCCAGCCGTACGACACCTCCGGTCACTTCATCTGGATCGGCGAGCGGACGCGTGACCTCGACGAGGCGCACGTCGACTTCTTCAGCCGCGTCAAGAACCCGATCGGTGTGAAGCTCGGGCCCTCGACAACTCCAGACACCATGCTGCGGCTCATCGAAAAGATCGACCCGAACCGTGAGCCGGGGCGCCTGACCTTCATCACACGCATGGGTGCCGGCAAGATCCGCGACGCCCTTCCGCCCCTGCTCGAGGCCATCAAGGGCGCAGACGCGCAGCCGCTGTGGATCACCGACCCGATGCACGGAAACGGCATCACGACCCCGAACGGCTACAAGACGCGTCGCTTCGACGACGTGGTGGACGAGGTCAAGGGCTTCTTCGAGGCGCACCGTGCCGCGGGGACGCACCCGGGCGGCATCCACGTGGAGCTCACGGGCGATGACGTGACGGAGTGCCTGGGCGGCTCAGAGCAGATCGACGAGAAGACGCTCGAGACGCGCTACGAGTCGCTCTGCGACCCGCGCCTCAACCACATGCAGTCCCTCGAGCTCGCGTTCCTGGTTGCTGAGGAGCTCCGCGCCGCGAAGCGCTGAGCCGAGTCTCAGCAAACAGAAGAGGCGCATCCCGGAGACGGGATGCGCCTCTTCTGTTCGAGCGGCGCAGCCGGCCCTGCTGCCTTCAGCAGCAGCAGCAGCCCGGCCGCTAGAGCGTCGCCGTCGCGGTCAGCGTGACGTTCGAGCCCGCAGGAACCTCGACCCCGGCCGCTGGAGACTGCGTCGACACCACGAACTTGATGACCGGGTTCGGGTCGTTGACGATGCCAGGGGGCACGTTGTGGCCCACGGTGAGTCCGAGCCCCTCCAATTGCGAGATCGCCTCAGCGATCGGCTTCCCGACCACGTCGGGGAGCGTGACGGGTGCGGGACCTCGTGAGACGGAGATGTTGATCGTGTCTCCCGGGACAACCGGGTCCGTCGTCGTGGAGAACGCGATGACGACGCCGCTCGCAACCGATGCGGAGTACTCGCGGCTGGAGACGTTCACCACGAGGCCAGCCTCTTCGATCAGCTGGGTCGCGTTGGCTTCCGTCTCGCCTGCGACGTCGGGAACGACGCCGGCTGAGGCGATCAGTCGAATCGGCTGGCCTTCAGCGAGGGTCGCGGGCAGCGGAGCCCCGTTGTTGTCGGTCGCGGAGAGGACGATGTCCGCCTCCTGATCGGAGAACTGCCGCAGCGTCGTCGCGGGATCGTAGGTGAACCCAGCCTCGGTGATCGCACCCTCGGCCTCGTCGAGGGTGAGCCCTTCGAGATCAGGCACGTCGAGCATCTCAGGTCCAGCAGACACGACCAGCGAGATCGGGGTCTCCGGCGCGAGGGAAGTGCCCGCCTGCGGGTCCATATCCATGACCGTGCCCGCCGCGACGTCGAGCGAGAACTCCTGCGTCACGTCGCCGACGGTGAAACCAGCGGCCGTGATGGCCGCCTCGGCATCCGCCTGCGTCAAGGAGACCGCCTGGGGAACCGTGTCGTACGACCCCGGCCCGAGACCGAACCACCACCCGACACCGCCGGCGGCGGTGATCAGCGCGATGACGATCACGGCGATCACGGCGCCGAAGCGGCGCCGCTTGCGCGCGCCCGACTCTGCCGTCGTGGTCGCCGGAGGGAGCTTGGGGGAGAGGTCGGTCGCTGTCTCCTCGGGGAAGAGGGCAGGGCTGGCCATCACAGGCGGCGAGCCCGGCGTGAAGGGCTCGACGTGCCCATCGAACGCGTCGGGAGGTGAGGACGCCGAGGAGAGCTGGCTGGTGATGGCCGCCAGCTCGGTCGGGTCGGTGTCCTCGATGTCCTCGTCGCCCGCCTGGGCGATCACAGCCGTCGGCGGGAGCGGACGCGCGGACTGCCCGAGCTCGGCCTCGGCACGACGGAGGGCCTCGAGCATGACGCCAGCGTCGGCGGGGCGCAGCTCCGGGTCACGCTCCGTCGACCACGCGACGAGCTCGTCGAGCTCGTGGGGGACGTTGGGGTTCACCTCGCTGGGCGCAGGCACCGTCTCGTTCGCATGGCGGTACGCGATGTTCACGGGCTGATCGCCGCGGTACGGCTGCTCACCGGTGAGCATCTCGAAGAGCATGATGCCGAGCGAGTAGATGTCGCTGCGCACATCCGCCGTGCCCTTGGTCACGAGCTCCGGGCTCAGGTACGCGATCGTTCCGAGGAGCACCTGGCCCGTCGCCGTGTTCGCGCTCGCCGCCCTGGCCAGCCCGAAGTCGCTGAGCTTGATGCGGCCGTCGTCGGCCAGCAGCACGTTCTCCGGCTTGAGGTCGCGGTGGACGATGCCGAGCTTGTGCGCGGCCTGCAGGCCCGCCAGGACGGCATCCATGACATCGATGGACTGCTCGGGGGTGAGCTTGTGGTGGTCGTGCAGGAGGTCCCGCAGCGTGATGCCCGGGATGTACTCCATCACCATGTACGCGAAGATCTCGTCGTCGCCCTGGTCGTAGACGTTCACGACGTTCGGGTGCGTGATCTTCGCAGCGGAGCGAGCCTCGCGGATGAATCGCTCGCGGAAGCGCTCGTCGGCAGCGAGGTGATCGTGCATCACCTTGATGGCGACGCGGCGTTCCAGGCGCAGGTCAGTGGCGACATAGACCGTAGCCATGCCGCCCTTGGCGATCAGAGAGCGCACTTGATATCGGCCGTCGATCAGACGGCCGATCATGTCGTCGGGACCAACGGGACTCACGTCGTGCAGGATAGCCCGAGCAGGCGGTCAGCCCCCGGATGAAACACCGGACGCCGCCGATCAATCGCATCGGCTCGCATCCGCGGGCGGCGTCTGCGACGATGTGAGACGTGAGTGACGTCTTCAGTACCCGCGAGTGGTACACGATTCCCCAGGCCGCTGCCGAGCTCGGCGTCTCGACGGGGCGCGTGTCGACCCTGATCGAGGACAAGCAGCTGCTTTCGTTCCGCATCGAACGCGAGCCGCGCATCCCGCGAGAGTTCATCAAGGACGGGGAGCCGCTCGTCGGCCTCCGTGGCACGCTCTTCCTGCTCGCGGACGCGGGGCTAAGCGCGCACGAGCAGATGGTCTGGCTCCTGAGCGTCGACGAGACGCTCGGCGTCGCCCCCGTGGACGCGCTCGTCGAGGGCCGCAAGACGCAGGTTCGTCACGCGGTGCAGCTCCTCGCCATCTGAGGCGCCGGCATGGACGGGGACCGAACGTCCTTGGGCGCTCGTGGCTGCTGCGCTGCGGGTCTGCGGCCCTGTCAGTGTGCGCGGTGCGCGGTGCGCTCCGCGAGGTCCTCGAGTAGCTGCCGCGACTCGCTGTCGAGTTCGATCGCCGCCAGGCCGGTGAGCGCCTCGCCCAACGACGTGCTGATGAGATCCTCGGTGCGCTGAAGTCCACCTGACTCGGCGATGAGGGACTGCATCCACGTGATGTCGGCGTCGCTCAGATCCGGGTCGCCCAGGAGCTCGTCGAGACGCGCCGAGTCATCCGGTGCCGCCAGCTCCTGCGCCGCGGCGATCATGAGCGTGCGCTTTCCCTCCCGCAGGTCGTCACCGCTCGGCTTGCCGGTCACGGCCTCGTCGCCGAAGACGCCGAGGACGTCGTCCCTGAGCTGGAAGGCGAGTCCGAGCGGCAGTCCGAACGAGCGGATCTGCTCGACGTGCGAGTCGGATGCCCCTCCGAGCAGCGCGCCGAGCACGAGCGGCTCCTCGACGCTGTATCGCGCCGATTTCGAGATGGCGATGGTCTTCGCTCGGGAGGCTCGTGCATCGATGGGCACAACCGGCCACGCGACCTCTTCAACGAGGTCGAGGTACTGCCCGACGGTCACCTCGCTGCGCATCTTGCTGAACTCCGCCCGTGCACGAACCGCGTTCTCAGGGGAGACGAGGGCGCAGGCCTCGACGAAGAGCTGGTCGCTCCAGACGAGCAGGAGATCACCGAGCAGGATCGCGGCGCTCAGGCCGAAGTGCGTCTCGTCGCCTGCCCAGGCCGACGCGCGGTGATGGCGTGCGAAGGCGCGATGCGTGGAGGGGGCGCCTCGCCGCGTGTCAGAGCGATCGATGATGTCGTCGTGGACGAGAGCGGCGGCGTGGAAGAACTCGATGGAGGCAGCGGCGCGGACGACGGCCTCAGTGTGGTCGCTCGTGCCGGTCGCGCTGCCGAAGCCTGCGGCGCAGAAGGACGCGCGAAGTCGCTTGCCGCCCGTCGTGAAGCTCGCGGCCTGCTCGAGGAAGGCGGGCACGTCGACGCCGATCGGGCCGAGAACTCGCAGGTTCTCGTCGATTGTTGCGTCCAGACGACGCTGGACTTTGGAGGACAGCGAGGAACTCTCAGACACGACACCACTCTACCCAGGTGTGCGCGCCTACAATGGGCGCAATACTTCGGAGCGGGGCTCCGATCGCCCCCTTGAGCACGAGGTCAACATGGCACTATCTGAGCAAGAGCAGCGGTTGCTTGATGAGATGGAGCGCAGCTTCTATCAGAACGATGCGGACGTTGTCTCCACATCGCCGAGAAGCGGTGCTGCGGTCACCACGCGAGCCGTCGTCGTCGCGTTTCTTTCCGTCGCGGTCGGCATCGGCGTCGTCGTCGCCGGCGTCGCGACCAACATCCCTGTCCTGGGGGTTGTCGGGTTCGTGCTGATGCTCGCGGGCGTGGTCTACGCGTTCGCGGCCCCGAAGGGCGCCTCGGAATCCGATCCGCTGCCGACCGGTCGCCCGTCGCCGAAGCGCGGCGAGTCTTCGGATGGGTCCTTCATGGACAAGCTCGGCAATCGCTGGGACAAGCGGCAGCAGGGGGAGTAGCGGGAGCGGGCGCCCAGCGGCCCCACCTCGCACTACTACTACTACCACCACCACCACCCACCACTTCGCACCACCAACGGGACCGGCCACCTGGCCGGTCCCGTTTTTTGTGCCCTGAATGGCACCAACTAGCTCCACTTTCCTCCACCATGCAGAGGCCAGTAATTTACTGGCCTCTTCTCGCATTCACAGGGAGCAAATCGGGTGTTTGCGTAGCTAGGTGGTTGGTTGTGGAGTAAAGTGGAGCTTGTGGGGATTCAGCGACGGGGAGGGAGGCGTGCATGTTCCTTGGCACGTACTCGCCCAAGCTCGATGAGAAGGGGCGGCTCATCCTTCCGGCCAAGTTCCGGGATGAGCTCGCGGAGGGCGTCGTGCTGACCCGTGGGCAGGACCGCTGCGTCTACGTCTTCTCGACGAGCGAGTTCGAGGAGCTCCACAACCGCATCCGTCAGGCGCCCGTCACGAGCAAGCAGGCGCGCGACTACCTGCGCCTCCTGCTGTCCGGTGCGCACGCGGAGGCGCCAGACCGCCAGAACCGCGTCACGATCCCGCAGCAGCTCAGGCAGTACGCCGGACTCGACCGCGAACTGGCTGTCATCGGGGCCGGAACGCGCGCCGAGATCTGGGACGCCGAGGCCTGGAACACCTACGTCGAGGCAAACGAGGCCGCCTTCTCCGAGACCGCTGAGGAGGTGATCCCGGGACTCTTCTGACCCTGACCGCCGATTCTCAGCCGTTCCGCTCTGAAGCGCCTTCCCTCGCAGCAGAGCACAGCAGTACCGCAGGAGCCCCATCTGAAGCCACTTCCCCGGCGGCAGATGGAATCTCCACTTCGCTCCCCTCGCCCTTCCCGGCGGGGGTGAGAGAACGGATGGGAATCAGTGATCAGGGAGGAACCCGAAACGTCATGACAGAGAACAACCAGAACGTCCAGGACAGTGGGGGCAGCGAGCGCGACCCCGCGATGCTGCACACGCCGGTGCTCCTCGAGCGATGCGTTGAGCTCCTTGCGCCGGCCCTGCAGAGTCCCGGCAGCATCTACGTCGACGCGACACTCGGCATGGGCGGGCACAGCGAGGCCGTCCTCGATCGCTGCCCGAATGCCCGGCTGGTCGGCTTCGACCGCGACTCCGAGGCCCTTGGGCTCGCCGGCCGTCGGCTCGCCCGCTTCGGCGACCGCGTCACGCTGGTGCACGCCGTCTACGACGAGTTCGAGTCGTCACTCGACAAGCTCGGCATCGGCACGGTCGACGCCGTCTTGTTCGACCTCGGTGTGTCCTCGCTGCAGCTTGACGAGGCCAGTCGCGGCTTCTCGTACATCCAGGATGCGCCGCTCGACATGCGCATGGACGCCACGAAGGGCGTCACGGCAGCCGAGATCGTCGCGTCCTACGGTGAGGACGAGCTCAAGGAGCTCTTCTACCGCTACGGCGACGAGAAGCTGGCGCCCCGGTACGCGAGCTGGATCGTGCGAGAGCGCGCCCAGGCGCCGATCGAGACCACCGGGCAGCTCGTCGATGTGCTCCAGCGCGCGACCCCGGCGGCCAAGCGCGACGCGGGTCACCCCGCGAAGCGCGTCTTCCAGGCGCTTCGCATCGAGGTGAACGCCGAACTGGGCGCCCTCGAGCGCGCGCTTCCCCAGGCGCTCGACCGTGTCGTCGTCGGCGGCCGCGTCGTCGTCGAGGCCTACCAGTCGCTCGAGGACCGCTTCGTGAAGCGACTCTTCGAGGCGAAGACCACGTCGACCGCGCCAAGCGGATTACCGGTCGAGCTTCCCGAGCACAAGCCCGAGTTCTCGCGCCTCGTGCGCGGAGCCGAGCGCGCCGGTGCCGCAGAAGGCGAGATCAATCCACGAGCACTGCCCGTGCGCCTGCGCGCGGTTGAACGAGTAAGGAGTCCACGGGCATGACGGCAGCAACGAGCATCCTTCGAGGATCCACGGCACCCCGTCGGTCCAAGGCAGCCCCCAAGAAGCAGGCGCAGTCTCCTCGGCTGCGCCTCGTCGAAGCGCCAAGCGCTCGGCGCCTGCCGAGCCTGCGCTCGATCATGATCTCGCTCGGCATCCTCGCGGGCGTGTTCGTCACCCAGCTCGCCCTGAGCATCGCAATCTCGCAGGGGGCCTACGAGGTGAGCGGCCTCGAGCAGACCCAGACGGAGCTGCAGCGCGAGGAGTCGGCCGCGCTCGAGGAGCTGAGCGCCATGTCCTCGGCGCAGAACCTCGCCGTCGAGGCCACGAAGCTGGGCATGGTTCCCACCGACTCGCAGGCGTTCCTGCAGGTCGGGAGCGCGTCGCTCGCGACGGACGCGAGCTCCACCGGCACATCCGCGCCCATCAACACGGGTCTCGTCACCAACGAAGTGACGCAGCCGGCACCGGCTCCCGCCGCCGACGGAGTTTCACCGCAGCAGGCAGCCGCGCCTGAAGTACCGTCTGTCACCGAGCTGCGCTCTCCTTCGACGAGGTAGAACCACGACGAGGCTGAGGCGCCGAGAGGCCACTCAGCTGGGAGCAGAGCCGAACAAGGGGGAGGACCACCGTGTCACCGAAAGTGTCCAGGCGCAGGGCTGGCCTCGTCATCATCCTGGTGACCGCAGTGCTCATCGCCTTCGGGGTCCGCCTGATCGACGTGCAGCTCGTCTCGGCCTCGACCATCAACGCCGACGCCGAATCGAAGCGCGGCGTCTCCAGCACGATCTTCAGCGAGCGCGGGTCGATCGTCGACAAGAACGGTGAGATCCTCGCCGACTCCGCCGACCGCTTCGACCTCACGGTCGCTCCCGTGAACGTGGGTGAGTTCCCTCGCGAGGGTGAGGACGGAAAGACCACGAAGGTCTCGCGCGAGCAGGCGCTCGGTGAGATCGCCGCGATCACCGGCCAGCAGCAGGCGGAGCTCGTCGGCGTCGTGGATGCGGCCCTCGCGATCGACCCCAACAGCAACTTCGCGTACCTCAGCCGAGGCCTCGAGCTCGCGGCCTACGAGAAGATCCGTGCGCTCGAGATCCCATGGATCTACCCCAAACGTGAAGCCGCCCGCGTGTACCCGAACGGGCAGGTGGCGGGCAACCTCACCGGGTTCCTGGGTGCAGACGGCGAGCCCCTCGCCGGCCTCGAGCTCTCGGAGAACCAGTGCCTCGCCGGCATCGACGGCGAGGAGACCTATGAGCGCAGTGCGGATAACGTGCGCATCCCCGGCACCGAGGTCACGCTCACCGAGGCCAAGCAGGGCGGCACGCTCAAGCTCACGGTCGACGCCGACCTGCAGTGGTACGCCCTGCAGGTGCTCGCCGAGCAGGTCACCGCGATGGGCGGGAAGTGGGGGCACGCGACCGTCGTGGAAGTCGAGACGGGCAAGGTCCTCGCGGTCGCCGACTACCCATCCGTCGACCCCAACGACCCGGGCGCCACGGCAACCGAGGCTCGCGGCTCGCGCGCGTTCACCGCGCCGTACGAGCCCGGCTCGACGATGAAGGCCCTCACCGCAGCCATGGTCTTCGACAAGGGGCTCTCAACGCCGGGCGAGCAGATCACCGTTCCCGGCCGCTTCGAGCAGACCGACGTGAGCTTCGGCGACGACTGGGCGCACGGCGACGAGCGCTGGACCGCGGCCGGCATCATGACGCGCTCCTCCAACATCGGCATCGCCATGATGGGCGAGCGCCTGAGTGCCAGCGAACGCTACGACTACATGCTCGACTTCGGGCTCAACGCCGACACCGAGGCCGACTTCCTCGGCGAGGAGTCCGGCACCGTCCACCCGTGGGAGGACTGGGACCCGCAGACGAACTACGCCACGATGTTCGGTCAGGGCCTGCAGGTCACCGCCCCCCAGATGGCGAGCGCCTACGCGACCATCGCGAACGGCGGACAACGGCTCCCCGTCCAGCTCGTCGAGGGCTGCGAGACCGAAGACGGCTTCCAGGAGACGGAACCGGGCGAGCCGCGTCAGGTCGTCTCCGCACAGGCGGCAACCGACACGCTCACCCTCCTCGAGGCCACGGCACAGAGCGGAAGCCTCGCCAAGCAGGTCGCGATCCCCGGGTACCGAGTCGGAATCAAGACGGGCACGGCCGAGGTCTCGGCGGGCGACGGCACCTACCTGCAGGGGCAGTACATGGCCTCCATGGCCGGAGTCGCCCCCATCGACGACCCGAAGTACGTCGTGACGGTCTCGATCATGAACCCAACTACGATGACTGGAAGCGCCGCCACCGCGCCAGCATGGCACGATGTCATGGCGTACGTACTCCAATCCAACCGGGTGGCACCATCGCCGAGTCCGTGGCCGACCATACCGACCACGTTCTGATCCGCACTACTGCACAGGAAGTCATGCCCGCAGCAAGCATCCGTCCATCCCATCCAGTGCCGCGCTCTCTCTCTGAGCTGTGCGCGCACTTCGGACTCGACGCCCCAGAAGGCGTCGACCAGGTCGAGGTGACCGGCGTCTCCATCTCCTCGATGGATGTCGAGTCCGGCGACCTCTACGTGGGGCTGCCCGGCGCGCGAGTGCACGGCGCCAGCTACGCCGCGAAAGCCGAGGAAGCCGGCGCCGTCGCCATCCTCACCGACGCGGCCGGTGCCGCACTCGCCGGCGAGGTCGGCGTTCCCGTGCTCGTCACGGAGGAGCCCCGCCTGGCGCTCGGCGACGTCTCCGCCTGGATCTACCGGACCGACCCCGACCAGCCGAAGCTCTTCGGCGTCACAGGAACCAACGGCAAGACCTCTGTCGTCTACATCCTCGACGGGCTCCTGCTGCAGCTCGGCGTCGTCACGGGCCTCACGACCACGGTCGAACGCCGCATCGGCGAGGAGCGCATCGAGGCGAACCTGACCACCCCGGAAGCGAGCGAGCTCCACGCTCTGCTCGCCCGCATGCGCGAAGTCGGGGTCCACGCGGCGAGCATCGAGGTGTCCGCCCAGGCCGTGACGCGTCACCGTGTCGACGGCATCGAGTTCGACGTCGTCGGCTTCATCAACCTCTCGCACGACCACCTCGACGACTATGTCGACTTCGAGGAGTACTTCGGCGAGAAGCTCAAGCTCTTCACCCCGGAACGCGCGCGACGCGGCGTGGTCTCGCTCGACTCCGAGTGGGGCGCGCGGGTCGTCGAGGACTCCCGCATCCCCGTCACGACGATCTCCTCCAAGCCCGGAACCGAGGCCGACTGGAACCTCGTCGTCACGGGCGCAGAAGGCGGCAGCACGAGCTTCACGCTCACGAGCCCGGACGACCGAGTGCTGCACTCGAGCATCCCGATGCCCGGCTGGTTCTCGGCGGCGAACGCCGGGCTGGCGATCGCGATGCTCGTCGAGTCCGGCTACGACCTCGGCGAGATCGCGGAAGTGCTCGAACGTGACGGCGGCATCGACGCCTTCGTGCCCGGACGACTCGAGCTGGTCTCCGGAGACGAGGGGCCGCGCCTCTACGTGGACTACGGGCACACCCCCGACGCCTTCGAGCAGACGCTCGGCGCCCTCCGGGAGATGACCACCGGCCGCCTGTTCATGGTCTTCGGCGCCGATGGCGACCGTGACCGCACCAAGCGCCCGGAGATGGCACGGGTCGCGGCAGCTGGCAGCGACGTCGTCATCATCACCGACTACAACCCGCGCACCGAGGACCCTGACGAGATCAGGAAGGTGCTCGTCGAGAGCGTGAAGGCGAGCCACCCTGACCGGGAGCTGCACGAGATCGCCGACGCGAGCCTCGGGCTGCGCAAGGCGGTTTCGCTCGCAGGGCCGGAGGACACTATCCTCGTTGCCGGCCCAGGCCACGAGAGCTACACCGAGGTCGCGGGCACCAAGATCCAGTATTCGGCACGAGACGAGGCCAGAGCGGCGCTCAGGGAAGCAGGGTGGTGAGCGGATGATCGAACTCCGACTTCGCGAGATCGCTGACATCACCGGGGGAGAGGCACGTCCCGTGGGCGACGACACGCTCGAGAGCGTGTTCAGCGGCACCGTCGACACCGATTCCCGACTCATCCGTCCGGGCGACATCTTCGTCGCCAAGCCGGGCGAGGTCACCGACGGGCACCTCTTCGCCCCGAAGGCCGTCGAGAACGGCGCCTCGCTCCTCATCGTCGAGCGCGCCCTCGACCTTCCCGTCACGCAGGTCGTCGTCGACGACGCCGTCCTCGCCCTCGGACGCCTCGCAACCGAGGTCGTGACGCGCGTGAAGTCCCGCGGACAGCTCGTCACGATCGCGGTCACCGGGTCGAACGGGAAGACGACGACGAAGAACCTCCTCAACGAGATCTTCTCGGCGCGAGGCGAGACGGTCGCGCCCATCGCCAGCTTCAACAACGAGGTGGGCGCCCCGCTGACGTTCCTGAAGCTCACAGAGGAGACGCAGACCCTCATCGCCGAGATGGGCGCGAGCGCTCCCGGCGAGATCCGCAGGCTCATCTCGATGGCCAAGCCGGACGTCGGCATCGTGCTGACAGTCGGCCTCGCGCACGCGGGCGAGTTCGGCGGCATCGAGGTCACGCTCACCTCGAAGACCGAGATGGTGCAAGGGCTCGTGACTGGGGACACCGCCGTGCTCAACGCCGACGATGCGCGCGTCGCCTCGATGGCAGACAAGACCGACGCGAACGTGCTGTGGTTCGGTCGAGGCGAGCGAGCGGACGTTCGCGCGAGCGAGGTCTCGACGAGCCTCGACGGGACGGAGTTCACGCTGCACCTTCCCGAGCAGGAACCCGTCGTCGTCCGCTTCAACGTGATCGGGGAGCACCACGTCACCAACGCGCTCGCCGCGGCGGCGGCCGCCCACACGCAGGCGGTGCCGGCCACCGAGATCCGTGACGCCCTCCAGTGCGTGACACGCGCCGAGCAGTGGCGTATGGAGCTCCAGCACGCCGGCTCCGTGCACCTCATCAACGATGCCTACAACGCGAGCCCCGACTCCATGGCCGCCGCCCTCAAGACGATCGCTCAGATCGCGCCGAGCGGCGCCCGCACGGTCGCGGTGCTCGGCGCCATGAGCGAGCTCGGGGATGCCTCCATCGAGGAGCACGACCGCCTCGGACTCCTCGCCGTCCGCCTCGGCATCGACCAGCTCATCGTCGTCGGCCGCGACGCCCGCGCGCTGCACCTCGGAGCGATCGCCCAGGGCTCCTGGGATGGGGAGTCGATCTTCGTCGAGTCCATGGACGAGGCGTACGAGCTGATGGTCCGTGAGACGCGCCCGGGTGACCTGGTCCTCGTCAAGTCTTCGAACTCAGCGGGCCTCCGACACCTCGGAGACCGTTTCTCCGAGCACCTCAGGGGGCACTTCGCGTGATTGCGATCCTTATTGCCGGAGGTGTCGGGCTGGCGTTCACGCTGTTCATGACGCCGCTCTTCATCCGCCTGTTCCACAAGCTCGAGTGGGGCCAGTTCATCCGCGAGGACGGGCCGGAAGCCCACCACTCGAAGCGCGGAACCGCGACCATGGGCGGCATCGTCTTCATCGTCGGCTCCGTGCTGGCGTACTTCATCGCGACGCTGGCCACGGGCGACCAGGTCACGGCCGCCGGACTCCTCATCCTCGGCATGATGGTCGGCCTCGGTGTCATCGGCTTCATCGACGACTTCCTGAAGGTCCGCAAGCAGCAGTCCCTCGGCCTCGGTGGCTGGTCGAAGATCGTCGGGCAGGTGATCGTCGCCGGGCTGTTCGCCGTCATCGGCCTGCAGTACCGCAACCCCGACGGCGTCCCGGTCCTCTCGACGCACATCTCGTTCATCCGAGACCTGCCGATCGACTTCATGGCGCTCGGCGCCATCGCGGGAACGATCGCCCTCATCGTCTGGATCGTCGTCATCACGACGGCGACGTCGAACGCGGTGAACGTGACGGACGGCCTCGACGGCCTCGCGACCGGTGCGTCGATCATCTCGATCGGCTCCTACGGCATCATCGCCTACTGGCAGTTCAACCAGGCCTGCGGCACGGAGCGCCTGGCCGAGTCGCTCGAGTCGGCCTGCTACACGGCCTACGCGCCCCTCGACGTCGCCATCGTGGCGGCAGGCATCGCCGGTGCGCTCATCGGTTTCCTCTGGTGGAACACCTCGCCTGCGCAGATCTTCATGGGAGACACGGGTTCGCTCGGTCTCGGCGGCGCGATCGCCGCCTTCGCCATCATCACCCGCACCGAGCTGCTGCTCGTCCTCATCGGTGGCCTCTTCGTCATGACGACCGGCTCCGTGATCGTGCAGCGCATCTACTTCAAGCTCACCAAGGGCAAGCGCATCTTCCTCATGAGCCCCATCCACCACCACTTCGAGCTCAAGGGCTGGGCCGAGACCACGGTCGTCGTCCGGTTCTGGATCATCGCCGGACTCTGCGCCGCGCTCGGCATCGGACTCTTCTACGCCGAGTGGGGAGTCACGACGTGATCCGCGAGGGAACAGGCCGCGAGGTCGACGGTCTCCGGAGCTGGCACGACGACTGGACCGGCCTGTCGGTCGCGGTGCTCGGCCTGGGCAAGACGGGGTTCTCCGTCGCGGACACCCTCGCTGAGCTCGGCGCCAAGCCGCACGTCATCGCGCAGTCGCACGATGACGAGCGTGAGCGCATCCTCGAGGTGCTCGACGTTCCCGTGACGATCGCCGACAGCGACGAGTCCGCCGTCGACGCGCTCAGGGCCCTGGAGGCCGACCTCATCGTCGCGTCTCCTGGTTTCGCCCCGAGCCACCCGCTCATCGTCGCCGCCGACGCCCTCGACGCGCCGGTGTGGGGTGACGTCGAGCTGGCCTGGCGGCTCCGCGACAAGTTCGGTGACCCTGCCCCCTGGCTCGCCGTCACGGGGACGAACGGCAAGACGACGACAACCCAGCTCGCAGCGCACATGGGACTGGCCGCGGGTATCCGCACCGCCCCCTGCGGCAACATCGGCGTCCCTGTCCTCGATGTGCTCCGCGACCCCGCCGAGTTCCAAC
The DNA here is from genome assembly GCF_041366455.1 of Pseudoclavibacter sp. JSM 162008. NCBI lineage: Bacteria > Bacillati > Actinomycetota > Actinomycetes > Micrococcales > Microbacteriaceae > Pseudoclavibacter > Pseudoclavibacter sp. JSM 162008. The sequence continues at coordinate 23,871 of NZ_JBEWYX010000011.1, read as the reverse complement.
TGCTCGTGGTCGAGCTCTCGAGCTTCCAGCTCCACTCCCTGCACTCCATGTCGGCGCACGCCGCGGTCGTCCTCAACATCGCCGACGACCACCTCGACTGGCACGGCGGCGCTGAGGCCTACCGCGCCGCGAAGGGCCGCGTCTACGAGCGAGCCCAGATCGCGTGCGTCTACAACAAGGGCGACGAGGCGACACTCGACCTCGTCGAGGCGGCCGACGTCGTCGAAGGATGCCGCGCTATCGGGTTCGGGACCGATGTGCCGGGGCCGAGCGACTTCGGCGTGGTCGACGGAATCCTGGTCGATCGTGCGTTCCTCGACGACCGAGCCCGCACCGCCCTCGAGCTGGCGACCCTCGAGGAGCTGCGCCCGCGCGGGCTCTCCTCGAAGCACCTCGTGGAGGATGTGCTCGCCGCGGCCGCCCTCGTTCGGGCTGTCGGCGTCCCGGTCACCGCGATCTCCGAGGCGCTCTCGACCTTCTCGGTCGATCGGCACCGCCACGAGATCGTAGCGGAGGCTGCCGGGGTCCTCTGGGTCGACGACTCGAAGGCGACCAATGTCCACGCCGCCGACGCCTCGCTGGCCGCGCACCGCAGCGTCGTCTGGCTGGTGGGAGGGCTCCTCAAGGGAGTCGACATCGCGCCGCTCGTTGCGAAGCACGCCGGACGCCTCCGAGGTGCGGTGGCCCTCGGAGTCTCTCGATCCGAACTGGCCGACGCGTTCGCGCAACACGCCCCGGAGGTCGCGTTCATCGAGATCGACGTGAGCGACACTGACTCCATCATGGGACGCGCCGTGGCGGAAGCCGCGCGGCTCGCGCAGGACGGTGACACCGTGCTGCTCGCTCCGGCGGCAGCCTCCATGGACCAGTTCGTGAGTTACAGCGACCGTGGCCAGCGTTTCGCGCTCGCCGTCGCGTCGCATCTTGAAGGGGGCCGGCATGCCGAGACAGAAGGCTCCCAGGACCGCACCTCCGAGCCGGACGCCAGCGCCGACTAGGCCAGGCGCGGGCGCGACGGCTGGCGGTTCCGCACGCAAGAGCTCCTCGAGCGCCGTAGTCGTCTCGCTCGGGAAGCGCATCCGCGGCGTCAACCGCAACTTCGTGCTCCTGCTCTCGATCACACTCTTCCTGGTCGCCTTCGGCATCGTGATGGTGCTCTCGAGTTCCTCGGTCGAGGAGTTCGCGGGTGGCAACGCCGTCTCGGCGCGGTTCGTCAGCCAAGCCACGTTCGCGGCGCTGGGCATCCCGCTCATGCTGTTCGCTTCCCGGATGCCGCTGCGGTTCTGGAAGCGGATCGCCTGGCCAGCCCTCTTCGTCGCCGTCATCCTCCAAGCGCTGGTCTTCACCCCCATCGGTGTCGACATCAACGGCAACCGGGCCTGGATCGACCTCGGCTTCACGACGATGCAGCCCGCGGAGGCGCTCAAGGTTGCGCTCGTGCTGTGGCTCGGCCTCATCCTCGGGCGCAAGCAGGGCAAGCTGCACGTCGCCAAGGAGGTCGCGGTTCCGATCCTGCCCGTCCTCGCCCTGAGCTTCGGCGTCATGGCGCTGAGCAAGGACCTGGGAACGATGATCGTCGTCGGCGCGCTCGTTCTCGGAGCGCTCTACTTCGGCGGCGTCGCATCCAAGTTCCTATGGCTCGCCGGGTTCATCGCGGTGGCTGCCGCGCTCCTGCTGTCGATCTTTAGCGACAACCGCATGGCCCGCATCACGAACTTCTTCGGCGGAGACGTCGACTACGAGACCTGGGGCTGGCAGAGCGCGCATGGGCTCTACGCCCTCGCCGCCGGCGGCCTGTTCGGCTCGGGGCTCGGCAACTCGAAGGCCAAGTGGTCGTGGCTGCCAGAGGCCGACAACGACTTCATCTTCGCCATCATCGGGGAGGAGCTCGGGCTCGTCGGGGCGATCATCGTCATCGGCGTCTTCGTCCTGCTCGCGGTCGTCCTCGTCCGCATCTACCACGAGGCGGAAGACTGGACGGCGAAGACCATCGTCGGTGCAGTGACCACCTGGCTGATCTTCCAGGCGTTCGTGAACATCGCCGTCGTCATCGGCTTCCTGCCGGTCCTCGGCGTGCCATTGCCGCTCGTCTCCTCCGGCGGATCGGCGCTCATCACGACCCTCTTCGCAATCGGCATAGTCTTGTCGATCGCCCGCAACCCGAAGCGATCGGAGTCCCGCACGTGACCAACTACCTGCTCGCCGGAGGCGGCACGGCCGGCCACGTCAACCCGCTGCTCGCGGTCGCGGATGCGTTGCGCGAGCGCGACCCCGACTCGAAGATCCTCGTGCTCGGCACGAAGGAGGGCCTTGAGGCCCGGCTCGTTCCCGCGCGCGGCTACGAGCTCCTCACGATTCCGAAGCTGCCCTTCCCGCGCCGCCCGGGCATGCAGGTGCTGACCTTCCTGCCTCGACTCCGTGAGACGGTTGCCTCCGTGCGCCGCATGCTCGACGAGCACAGCATCGACGCGGTCGCCGGCTTCGGCGGCTATGCCGCAGCCCCCGCCTACTTGGCCGCGAGGGGGCGCGTGCCGACCGTCGTCCACGAGGCCAACGCCCATCCCGGCATGGCCAACAAGCTCGGGGCGCGCTGGGCGAAGCGCGTGGGCGTCGCCTTCGACGGCACGCCCCTCCGCGGCGCCGTTACCGTCGGGATGCCGCTCCGGGCTGAGATCGAGCACCTCGACCGCGCCGCGAAGCGCGACGAGGCTGTCGAGTTCTTCGGGCTGGCCCCCGACCGTCGCACGCTGCTGGTCACCGGCGGTTCGCTCGGCGCGCGGCGCGTCAACGAGACCGTCCGAGCCGTCGTCCCCGAACTCATCTCCGAGGGCTGGCAGGTTCTTCACCTCGTCGGGGGGCTCTCGAAGTTCGAGCACGACCACGTCGAGGGCTACCACGTGCTCGAGTACTGCGACCGCATGGACCTCGCGTTCGCCGCCGCCGACCTGGCCGTCGCGCGTGCGGGCGCATCCACCGTCAGCGAGCTCGGTGTCGTCGGCCTCCCGGCCGTCTACATCCCGTACCCTGCCGCCACCGGCGACCACCAGACCACCAACATCCGCTCCGTCCTGTCCGCAGGTGGTGCCATACGGGTGGCCGACGCGGACTTCGCGCCCGAGTGGGCGTCGAAGGAGCTCCTCGCCCTCGCCCGCGACGATGACCGCCGAGCTCGCATGGAGCAGGCGACTCGCGCATCAGCCCAGCGCGACGGGGCCTCTCGGGTCGTTGCCCTGCTGGACCAGGCGGTCGAGGACGCTCGGACCGGCTAGGCACCGTCGGACGTGAAGGCGGAGTACCCTCGACCATCGACGCGGAAGAGACCGCGCAGCTCGCAGATCGAGCGAACTCAGGAGCAGCAATGATCAATCCAGACGCCACCGCGCAGATTCCCGACGAGATCGGGAACGTGCACTTCATCGGCATCGGCGGCTCAGGCATGAGCGGCATCGCGCGCATGATGCTCGACCGCGGCCTCACGATCTCCGGAAGCGACCGGACAGAGAACTACGCGACACGAGAGCTGCGCGATCGCGGCGCCCGCGTGGAGATCGGCCACGCGGCAGAGCACCTCGGCGACGCGGACACCATCGTGGTCACCAGCGCGCTCTGGCCCGACAACCCCGAACTCGTCCTGGCGAAGGAGCGTGGGCTGAATATCCTGCACCGCTCGCAGGCGCTCGTCTGGCTCACGCGCGGGAGCCGCCTCGTCTCCGTCGCCGGAGCGCACGGCAAGACGACCTCGACCGGCATGGTCGTGACGGCCCTCGACGCCCTCGACGCGTCCCCGAGCTTCGTCAACGGCGGCATCATCTCGGCCCTGGGGACGAGCTCCGCCGTCGGAAGCGGCGAGGCCTTCGTCGTCGAGGCCGACGAGTCCGACGGGTCCTTCCTGTTCTACGACACGGCGATCGCCCTCATCACGAACGTCGACAACGACCACCTCGACCACTACGGCAGCGTCGAGGCCTTCGAAGCGGCGTTCGTCCAGTTCGCGGATGCGGCCAGCGAGGCCGTGGTCATCTCCAGCGACGACCCGCTTGCCGTCGAGCTGACCGGGAAGCTCACCCACAAGCGGGTGCTGACCTTCGGCCAGGCTCCGACGGCCGACGCGCGCGTCTCCGACATCGCGTCGGAGGGAGGGGAGACCCGCTTCACCGTCACCTGGCAGGGTGTCGACTACCCGGCGCTCCTGCACGTGCCCGGCGTCCACAACGCGCTCAACGCGACCGGCGCGTTCGTCGTCCTCGTCCAGCTCGGCTTCGAGCCCGCCGCCGTCCTTGACGCGCTCTCGACGTTCGGGGGCACCAAGCGACGCTTCGAGCTCCACGGCACGGTGAGCGGCGTCAGCGTCTACGACGACTACGCCCATCACCCTGCCGAGGTCGAAGCGGCGCTCACGGCTGCGCGCACCGTCGTCGGCTCCGGCCGCCTCATCGCCGTCCACCAGCCGCACCTCTACTCGCGGACGCGCGACATGAGCGACGTCTTCGCGGCGGTGTACGAGCGTCTCGCCGACGAGACCGTCGTGCTCGACGTGTGCGGCGCACGTGAGGACCCCATCCCCGGTGTCACGGGAGCGCTGGTCGAGGAGGCGTTCGCCGACCGCAGCAAGGTCGCCTACCGCCCCGACTGGCAGGATGCCGCCGACACGGTCGCCGAGATCTCACAGGACGGTGATTTCGTCATCACCTTCGGCTGCGGCGACGTCAACCTCATCGTGCCCCAGCTCCTCGAGGCGCTCGGCGCGAAGGAGCCAGGCAAGCCGTGAGCGTGCTCGGCGACGATGCGCGCCGATTCACCTGGCGCGCCAGACGACGCCGCCGCATCCTGATCTGGGTCGCGGCGGCGTTGGCCGCACTTGTCGCGTTCGTCGCGGTCGCCGTCTACAGTCCGATCATGTCCGTGCGCGAGATCGTCGTCGCCGGCACGCAGCGCGTCGATGCGACACAGGTCGACGAATCGCTCGCCGACCTGCACGGACAGCCGCTTGCGCTCGTCACGAACGACGACGTCGAGAGCCGACTCCAGTCCTACGTGATGGTGCAGAGCTACTCGATCCGCGTCGAGCCGCCGAGCCGTCTTGTCGTCACGATCGTCGAGCGGTCGCCGATCGGCGCGGTCGCGGTGCCATCCGGGTACGACGTCATGGATGCGGCCGGCGTGGTGCTCTGGACGCAATCGGAGCCCGCAGGGGACATCCCGACTCTCGAATTGGGCGGCGAGGGGGTCGACTCCGAGGCGTTCGCCTCTGCGGCGGCCGTGTCGCTCGCCCTGCCCGTCGACTTCAGGGCTGGCGTCGCTGCAGTGACGGCCAAGAGCATCGACGATGTGCGTCTGACGATGCGCAGCGGTGCCGAGGTCGTATGGGGGAGCGCGGAGGAGTCCGACCGCAAGGCGGAGGTGCTCGCCGCGCTCGTCACGGCCACCGCCGACCAGTCCATCTCCAGCTACGACGTCTCGAGTCCCGAGACCCCCGTGACCCGCTGAGGAGTTCCTCGGCCAGCGGGTGAGGCAACCTTCAAGCTCCGGTTGAAGCGACTCGCCGACATTCGGCGCGCAAAACGCAACACACCTGCTGACTGCACGGATCGTGCGACGTTCGCGACCTAGCGTCGAAGCAAGCAACCAGGAAACAGCATATCTCTGAGCTTCAAGTAGAGGTTGAAGCTCGCAGACATTCGCCAGCGGCGACGTGTCGAGGTGTGCATCCGTTCTTCCACCACACCACACGCCAACGAGGGGCCGGACACGTGTCGAACACCAACAACTACCTCGCCGTCATCAAGGTCGTCGGCATCGGCGGCGGCGGCGTCAATGCAGTCAACCGAATGATCGAGCTCGGCCTCCGCGGTGTCGAGTTCATCGCGATCAACACCGACGCCCAGGCGCTGCTCATGAGCGACGCCGACGTCAAGCTCGACGTCGGACGCGAACTGACCCGCGGTCTCGGTGCAGGCGCCGACCCCGAGGTCGGCCGCCGTGCAGCCGAGGACCACGCCGAGGAGATCGAGCAGGCGCTCGCCGGCGCCGACATGGTCTTCGTCACGGCTGGCGAGGGTGGCGGAACCGGAACAGGGGGCGCTCCCGTCGTCGCGCGCATCGCGAAGTCGATCGGTGCGCTCACCATCGGTGTCGTCACGAAGCCGTTCAGCTTCGAGGGCCGCCGCCGCATGCAGCAGGCCGAGCAGGGCGTCGCCACTCTGAAGGAAGAGGTCGACACCCTCATCGTCGTCCCGAACGACCGTCTGCTCGAGATCAGCGACCGCGGCATCTCCATGATCGAGGCGTTCTCGACGGCCGACCAGGTGCTGCTCGCCGGTGTGCAGGGCATCACCGACCTGATCACGACCCCGGGCCTCATCAACCTCGACTTCGCCGACGTGAAGTCGGTCATGCAGGGTGCGGGCTCCGCGCTCATGGGCATCGGCTCCTCCAGGGGCGCCGACCGAGCGATCAAGGCGGCAGAACTCGCCGTCGCGTCGCCGCTCCTCGAGGCGAGCATCGAGGGCGCCCACGGCGTCCTGCTCTCCATCCAGGGCGGTTCGAACCTCGGCATCTTCGAGATCAACGACGCTGCGAAGCTCGTGCAGGAGGCCGTCCACCAGGAGGCCAACATCATCTTCGGCGCGGTCATCGACGACACTCTCGGCGACGAGGTGCGCGTCACGGTCATCGCAGCGGGCTTCGCCGGGGGAGAGCCCAAGACGCTGCAGGAGCAGCAGTCTGTGCCGACGCCAGCGGCCGCGCCTGTCCAGCAGGCCAACACCGGTGCCATCGGGCTTGGCGCAGCCGCAGCCGCTGTCGCCTCCGCACCCTCCGTGCCCGTCGAGCGCGAGCCCGTCCAGGCGCCAGCGCCGGTCGCGCAGGCTCCGGCCTGGTCGACGGCCGAGGCGCCCACCATCGCACCTCGCCGCGAGCCGGAAGCCGCCTACGACGACGCCGAGGACATCCTCGACGTCCCGGACTTCCTCAAGTAGAGCGCGCATGCCAGAGCAAGCTGGAGAGGCGCTCGGCCAGGGTCATCAGACGCTGGCCGAGCGCCTCTCGGCGGTTCAGGCCGCCATCCACCAGAGCTGTCTCAGCGCGGGACGCGATCCCTCGGACGTCACTCTCATCCCCGTCACGAAGTTCCACGGCCCCGAGCTCGTCGCCGATCTGGTCGACCTCGGCGTTCGTCGCTTCGCCGAGAGCAGGCATCCGGAGGCCAGAGACAAGGTGGCGGCGTTCGCAGAGCGCGCCGACCTCGAATGGCACTTCGTCGGCCAGGTCCAGACCAAGAAGGCGCGCCAGATCGCCCAGTACGTGGATGCCGTCCATTCGATCGACAGAGGAGGCCTCGTCGACGCGCTGTCGGGCGTCGAGCGGGCGCACCCGCTGCGGGCGTTCGTGCAGGTCAACATGACGCCGGACCCAGCCAGAGGTGGCGTTCAGCCGACGGAGCTCGAGGCGCTTGTCGAGCAGGTGCTGCGCACCGAGTCCCTCGAACTCAAGGGCCTCATGTGCGTGGCGCCACTCGGGGGGGATCCGCGCGCGGCCTTCGCCGAACTCCAGGCCCTCGGGCAGCGCATCCAATCGCTGGCGCCTTCCGCGACCTCGCTGTCGATGGGCATGTCCAACGACTTCGCCGACGCCATCGAAAACGGTGCGACACACCTCAGAATCGGCGCGGCAATCACGGGAAAGCGACCCGACCGGACGTAGCGTGGGTGCACGCCGAACACACGGAGGAGCACAATGGCCAACCCGCTGCGCAATGCCATGGTCTACCTGGGCCTTGCTGACGAAGACGAGCAGAATCTGCACGACGAGACGCCACAGGCGCAGCAGCAGAGGCAGTCGCCAGCCGCGGCACCTTCGCCGCAGCTCTCTCCGGTGGTCACCGAGCGCCCGAAGCCGGCACCCGTGACCCCGATCACCAAAGCACCCAAGCACACTTCGACCCCGGCGATGGCGGAAATGAACGAGATCCTCACGGTCCACCCGAAGGCCTACAACAAAGACGCGCAGGTCATCGCCGAGAACTTCCGCGATGGCGTCCCCGTCATCATGAACCTCTCCGAGATGGACGAAGCCGAGGCGCGTCGCCTCATCGACTTCGCGAGCGGGCTCTCCCAGGGCCTCTATGGCAAGATCGAGCGCGTGACGAGCCGGGTGTTCCTGCTCTCGCCTCAGCACATCGCCGTCCACGGCGAGTCGAGCAAGCTTGAGGCGGAGAAGGAAGCCTCGTTCTTCCAGTAAACCCCCGACCAGCCTGACTCTGCTGAGCAGCAGAGCGGCCCGCTTTCGCGCGAACGGTGAGACGGTGCATCCTGAGGGTGCACCGTCGCCGTGTCTGCGCGACAACATCTCAGGAAACGAATGAATATCCTCGGCGCGATCCTCGGCTTCGTCATCGGCCTCTACATCATGGTGATGTGGGGCCGGCTGATCCTCGATTACGCTCGCATGTTCGCGCCTCGGTGGAAGCCGAAGGGGTTCGTGCTCGTCCTCTGCGAGGGCGTCTACTCGCTGACCGACCCGCCCCTTCGTGCGGTCCGGAAAGTCGTGCCCCCGCTTCGCATCGGCAACATCGCCCTCGATCTCGCGTGGATCATCGTCATGTTCGCGCTGGTGATCACATCGAATCTCGTGCGCCTGCTCTAAGCGGCGAGTGATCTCCATTAGGTGAATGGCGACTTTCCCGACAGAATGTGACGCGCGGGACCCAAGTGCCGTAATGTGACTTATGTGCTGCGCAGCACAGCAACGTTCTGCGTGCACATCTGGGCAACGCTAGTGTTGTCACGCCGGACCCGGAGTCTGCTCGTCAGACCCAGAGTCTTTTCCAGATACAGACCAATCGCAGAGAGAGTCGAAAGGTGGCCGACATGGCACTCACTCCTGAGGACGTCATCAACAAACGCTTCCAGCAGACCAAGTTCCGCGAGGGGTACGACCAGGACGAGGTCGACGACTTCCTCGACGAGGTCGTTGCAGAGATGCGCCGCCTCGTGGGGGAGAACGAGCAGCTTCGTCAGCAGCTCGAAGAGGCAGAGGCACGCGCCAGCAGCGCGCCTGCGGCCGCAGCTCCCGCCCCGGTCGAAGAGCCCAGCGTCGAGGTTGAGGCAGCTCCTGAGCCCGAGCCTGAGCCCATCGCGCCGCTCGCGCAGCCTGCAGCTCCCGCTCCGGTCGCCGTAGAGGGTGCAGACGAGGCCGAGACGAGCAGCTCGCTCATCGCCCTCGCCCGCCGCCTCCACGACGAGCACGTCGAAGAGGGAACGCGCAAGCGCGACGAGATCATCGCCACGGGTGAGACCCGTGCTCGCGAGATCATCGCCGAGTCCGAGACCCGCGCCCGCCAGATCGAAGGCGACAGCGAGAAGCGTGCCCGCGAGATCACGGTCGAGTCCGAGGGTCGTGCCCGCACGATCGTCACCGAGGCCGAGGCCAAGGAACGCGAGACCATCGGTCGACTCGAGGAGGCCAAGACCAAGCTCGAGGCCCGTATCGAGGAGCTCCGCATCTTCGAGCGCGAGTACCGCAACAACCTCCGCTCCTACATCGAAGGCCAGCTCAACGACCTGAACCGTCAGGCCAGCGACGTCCTCGAAGGCTCCGCACCAGCGGGCCAGTAGCACTCGGAACGTGGAGGACACACCTCTGCAGACCACCGAACGGCGATCGCGTCCGAGCATCCGCATTCTTGCGATGCTCGCCGCGGTCGCCGTCGGCGCGTTTGCGCTCGACCAGATATCCAAGGCGTTCGTCGTCTCCTCGATGACCGAGGGCCAGACCGTCGAGGCGCTCGGCGGCTTCCTGCAGTGGCACTTCGTGAGGAACCCGGGCGCCGCGTTCTCGTTCGCCGCAGGCTCGACGTGGATCTTCACGGGCGTGTCGACGATCATGGTCATCGTCATCTTGGTCGTCGCTCGCAGGCTCGCGTCGAAGCGCTGGGCCGCAGTGTTCGGGCTCGTGCTCGGAGGCGCTCTCGGGAACCTCTTCGATCGGCTCTTCCGCGAGCCCGGTTTCGGCGTCGGCCACGTCATCGACTTCATCTACACGCCGTGGATGCTCCCGGCGATCTACAACGTCGCCGACATGTGCATCGTCGTTGGGATGTCGGCGTTCGTGCTGCTCACCCTGTTCGACATCGGTTTCGACGGCAAGCGCCGACCCAAGGCGAAGAAGGACGCGTAATGCAATCCAGGACGATCCCGATCCCTGACGGCCTCGAGGGCACCCGTGTCGACGCAGGCGTCTCGAAGCTGCTCGGTCTGAGCAGGACACAGGTCGCCGATATCGCGGCGGCGGGCGGGATCACGATCGACGGAAGGCTCGTCGGCAAATCCGACCGGATGACAGCCGGCGCCGTCATCTCCGTCGAGTGGGAGCAGGCCGGGCCGGTCGAGGTCGTCCCGATCGCCGTGCCCGACCTCAAGATCGTGCACGACGAGGACGACTTCGTCGTCATCGACAAGCCAGTCGGCGTTGCCGCCCATCCTTCGATCGGCTGGGACGGCCCCACAGTGCTCGGCGCGCTCGCCGCGGCGGGCTTCACCATCTCGACCTCCGGGCAGTCGGAGCGCCAGGGAATCGTGCACCGTCTGGATGCGGGCACGAGTGGCCTGATGGTCGTGGCGAAGAGCGAGCTCGCGTACGCGCAGCTCAAGAAGGCGTTCCACGATCGTCAGGTCGAGAAGGTCTACCACGCGGTCGTGCAGGGACACCCGGACCCGCTCTCGGGAACGATCGACGCGCCGATCGGTCGCCACCCAGGCTCCTCCTGGAAGTTCGCCGTCACCAGCGAGGGGAAGCCCTCCGTCACGCACTACGAGACCCTCGAGGCCTTCCGGCGCGGGGCACTGCTCGAGGTTCACCTGGAGACCGGACGCACGCACCAGATCCGCGTGCACATGGCCGCCCAGCGGCACCCGTGCGTGGGCGACCCCCTCTACGGCTCCGACCCGACCCTGGCTGGCAAGCTCGGGCTCAGACGCCAGTGGCTGCACGCCAAGGAGCTGGGGTTCGCCCACCCGCGGACCGGCGAGCCCGTGCGATTCACGACCGAGTACCCAAACGACCTGGCGCACTCGCTCGAGCTGCTCCGCGAAGGCGAGCTGTAGTCCACAGGCTCGTCCTCGGAGGCGCTCCGGCGACCTAAGATGGGTGCGCCGATCCACCCATCTTCTCGGAGAGACATTGCCTTCAGCAGACTCGTTCGCCCACCTCCACGTCCACAGCGAGTACTCGATGCTCGATGGGGCGGCCCGGATCGGCGAACTCATGAAGGCCGCCGTCGAGCAGGGCATGCCGGCCGTGGCGATGACCGACCACGGGAATGTGTTCGGGGCGTACGAGTTCGCGAAGGCCGCGAAAGAGCACGGCATCAAGCCGATCATCGGTACCGAGGCGTACCTGACTCCGGGAACGCACCGCGGCGACCGCACTCGTGTGAAGTGGGGCAACGGCGGGGGAGACGACGTCTCCGGCTCCGGTGCCTACACGCACATCACGATGCTCAGCGAGACGACGCAGGGCATGCACAACCTCTTCCGCCTCTCCAGCCGGGCCTCCATGGAGGGGTACTACTTCAAGCCGCGCATGGACCGCGAGCTGCTCAACACGTACTCGAAGGGGCTCATCGCGACGACCGGATGCCCCTCCGGCGAGGTGCAGACGCGGCTTCGCCTCGGGCAGTACAACGAGGCGCGTGCGGCAGCCGCCGAGTTCCGCGACATCTTCGGCGCAGAGAACTACTTCTGCGAGATCATGGACCACGGCATCGACATCGAGCGCCGCGTCATGCCGGACCTGCTGAAGCTTGCCAAGGACCTCGGCCTTCCCCTGGTCGCGACCAACGACCTGCACTACACGCACTCGCACGACGCCGACAGCCACTCGGCGCTGCTGTGCGTGCAGTCCGGTTCGACGATGGACGACCCGAACCGGTTCCAGTTCTCCGGCACCGGCTACTACCTAAAGTCGGCAGCCGAGATGCGAGCCATCTTCCGCGATCACCCTGAGGCGTGCGACAACACGCTGCTGATCGCCGAACGCTGCTCAGCCGAGTTCGACGAGAACGCGAACTACATGCCCCGCTTCCCCGTGCCGGAGGGCGAGACGGAGAGCACCTGGTTCATCAAGGAGATCGACGCGGGTCTCGACAAGCGGTACCCGGCCGGGGTCCCGAGCGACGTCCGCAAGCAGGCGGACTACGAGATCGGCGTCATCAACCAGATGGGCTTCCCGGGGTACTTCCTGGTCGTCGCCGACTTCATCAACTGGGCGAAGGACAACGGCATCCGCGTCGGGCCAGGTCGCGGTTCCGGTGCAGGGTCCATGGTGGCCTACGCCATGGGCATCACCGACCTCGACCCGCTGCGGCACGGCCTCATCTTCGAGCGCTTCCTCAACCCGGACCGAGTCTCGATGCCCGACTTCGACGTCGACTTCGATGATCGCCGCAGGTCGGAGGTCATCCGGTACGTCACCGAGAAGTACGGCTCGGAGCGCGTCGCCCAGATCGTCACCTACGGCACGATCAAGGCCAAGCAGGCGCTCAAGGACGCCTCGCGCGTGCTCGGATACCCGTTCTCGATGGGCGACCAGCTCACGAAGGCCATGCCTCCCGCCGTGATGGGCAAGGACATCCCCCTCAGCGGGATCTTCGACAAGGAGCACAAGCGCTACTCGGAGGCCGCTGAGATGCGCGCCTTCATCGAGAGCAACCCGGACGCGAAGAAGGTGTTCGACACCGCGAGCGGTCTCGAGAACCTGAAGCGCCAGTGGGGCGTGCACGCGGCCGGCGTCATCATGTCGAGCGACCCGCTCATCGACATCATCCCGATCATGAAGCGGGAGCAGGACGGCCAGATCGTCACCCAGTTCGACTATCCGGCGAGCGAGTCCCTCGGGCTCATCAAGATGGACTTCCTCGGACTGCGCAACCTCACCATCGTGAGTGACGCGGTGGTCAACATCAAGGCGAACCGCGGCATCGATCTCGTCCTCGAGGACCTCGAACTGGACGACGTCGGCGCCTACGAGCTGCTGACGCGGGGTGACACGCTCGGGGTCTTCCAGCTCGACGGTGGGCCCATGCGCTCCCTGCTGCGCCTCCTCAAGCCCGACAACTTCGAGGACATCTCCGCGGTCATCGCGCTGTACCGTCCCGGGCCGATGGGTGCTAACTCCCACATCAACTACGCGCTGCGCAAGAACGGCGAGCAGGAGATCACCCCGATTCACCCGCAACTCGAGGAGCCGCTCCAGGAGATCCTCTCGACCAGCTACGGCCTGATCATCTATCAGGAGCAGGTCATGGCCATCGCGCAGAAGGTCGCCGGATTCTCGCTCGGCCAGGCCGACATCCTCCGCCGCGCCATGGGCAAGAAGAAGAAGTCGGAGCTGGACAAGCAGTTCGCCGGCTTCCAGGGCGGAATGCACGCCAACGGCTACTCCGATGAAGCCGTAAAGATGCTCTGGGACATCCTGCTGCCGTTCTCCGACTACGCCTTCAACAAGGCACACTCCGCCGCCTACGGCGTCGTCTCCTACTGGACCGCGTATCTGAAGGCCCACTTCCCCGCTGAGTACATGGCAGCGCTGCTCACGAGCGTCGGCGACTCGCGCGACAAGCTGGCGATGTACCTCAACGAGTGCCGCCGCATGGGCATCACGGTGCTCGCCCCCGACGTCAACGAGTCGTTCGTCAACTTCACCGCGGTGGGGGAGGACATCCGCTTCGGTCTCGGCGCCGTGAGGAACGTGGGAGCGAACGTCGTCGAGGAGATCCAGAAGGCGCGCGAGTCGAAGACCGCGTTCGTCTCGTTCCATGACTTCCTGAAGAAGGTGCCGACGACGGTGGCCAACAAGCGCACCGTGGAGTCGCTCATCAAGGCCGGCGCCTTCGATTCGCTTGGCAACACTCGCCGCGCCCTCGTCGAGGTGCACGAGAACGCCATCGACGTCGCGGTGTCGCGCAAGCGGAACGAAGCGCACGGGCAGGTCGACCTCTTCGCGGGCCTCGACGAGTTCGAAGCCGAGGAGGACGACGTTCCCGTCCGCCCCGAGTTCAATCGCCGCGACAAGCTCGCCTTCGAACGGGACATGCTCGGGCTCTACGTCTCCGACCACCCGCTTGCGGGACTCGAGCGAGAACTCGCGAAGCTCGCCACCACGAGCATCCTCGACCTGACGCAGGCCGAGCACCTGGAGGACGGGCAGCAGGTCACGATCGCCGGTCTCATCACGAGCGTGCAGCATCGGGTGGCCCGGAACTCGGGCAATCCCTACGGGATGATCGAGGTCGAGGACTTCGGCGGCACCATGACCGTCATGTTCATGGGCAAGACGTACCAGGAGTTCCAGACACAGCTCCAAGGCGATGTCATCGTGGCCGTCAAGGGTCGCGTGTCGAAGCGAGACGACGGTATGAACCTGCACGCGCAGGGCCTCACGCTGCCGAAGATCGCAGCGGCCGAGGACGCGGGCACGCTCACGCTCACCATCCCGGACACTCGGGCGACGGAGCCGGTCGTGGATGCGCTCGGCAAGGTTCTGCGCCGCCACTCGGGGGAGAGCGAGGTGCGGCTCCGACTTCGCACGCCGGGTGTCATCCGCCGCTTCGAGCTGCCGCACCGTGTGCGGATCACCCAGGACCTCTACGGGGAGCTGAAGGCTCTGCTCGGGCCCAGTTGCCTCGAGTAGTCCCGGTCGCGTGTCGCGGACGAGACGGCCCCCACTCCCGCCTGACTACGATGGAGACACCATGATGCAACTCATCGATCTGCGTGGTTCTGCGCTCAGCGCCTCCGAGCTTCGGAACATCCTCCCTCGCGCCGAGCTCGACGTCGGGCGTGCGCTCGGCACGGCCGCCGAGCTCATCTCGTCGGTCCGCGAGCAGGGAGCTTCCGCGCTCCGTGAGCAGGCGGTGCGCCTCGACGGTGTCGAGCCACCGCACCTGCGGGTCCCGCAGGAGGCGATCGACGAAGCCACGGCGAGTCTCGACCCCCAGGTGCGGGCTGGCCTGGAGGCCATGATCGAGCGTGTCCGCGCTGGCTCGGCTGCCCAGGTTCCCGACCCGAGGGTCACGACCCTCGGTGACGGCGCCGTCGTCGAGCTCCGCTGGCACCCGGTGAGGCGTGTCGGCCTCTACGTGCCTGGCGGGAAGGCCGTCTATCCGTCGAGCGTCGTCATGAACGTCTGCGCCGCGATGGCGGCGGGCGTCTCCTCGATCGCGATCGCGTCGCCGCCGCAGCGGGAGTTCGGTGGGGGTGTCCACCCCACGATCCTCGGCGCGGCTGGCCTCCTCGGGGTCACCGAGGTCTACGCCATGGGCGGGGCAGGCGCCATCGGCGCGTTGGCGCACGGGGTCCCTGACGTCGGCCTCGAACCGGTCGAGGTCATCACGGGCCCGGGCAATGTGTACGTCGCTGCAGCGAAGCGCATCGTGCAGGCGTTCGTCGGCATCGACTCCGAGGCGGGCCCGACGGAGATCCTCGTGATCGCCGACGACTCCGCAGATGCGGACCACGTCGCGGCGGACCTGGTGAGCCAGGCCGAGCACGACGAGCTCGCGTCGGCGCTTCTCGTCACCCCCGACGCGGACTGGGCGAAGCGTGTGCTCGAGCGCGTCGAGGCCCGAGCAGCGGCGACCAAGCACGCCGAGCGCGTGCGCGTCTCGCTCGGCGGCCGCCAGTCCGCCGTCATCCTCGTCGACGACCTCGCCGCAGCAGCCAGAGTGTCGAATGCCTACGCGCCCGAGCACCTCGAGGTGCAGACTCGCGAGCCCGAGGCGATGCTCGCGATGCTCCACAACGCTGGAGCCATCTTCATGGGCGCCAACTCGCCAGTGAGCCTCGGGGACTACCTCGCTGGCTCCAACCACGTGCTGCCGACGGGCGGCCAGGCCGCGCACACGCCCGGTCTCGGCGCGCACACGTTCCTCCGCCCGCAGCAGATCATCCGCTACGACAGGGAGGCCCTGCGCGCCGTGAGCGAGCATGTCGTGGCGCTCGCAGGTGCTGAGGACCTCCCGGCGCACGGTGAGGCAGTGACGGCGAGGTTCAGCTGATGCACTGCCCGTTCTGCCGTCACCCTGACTCACGGGTCATCGACTCACGCACGAGCGACGACGGTTTCGCGATCCGTCGAAGGAGGCAGTGCCCGGAATGCGGGCGCCGATTCTCCACGACCGAGACGGCGAGCCTCACGGTCATCAAGCGCAACGGCGTCGTCGAGTCGTTCTCACGCGACAAGGTGGTGGCGGGTGTCCGCAAGGCTTGCCAGGGGCGGCCCGTGACCGATACGGACCTGGCGCTCCTCGCGCAGCGCGTGGAAGAGAGCATCCGCGCGACCGGGGCGTCGCAGATCGAAGCCAACGACATCGGCCTGGCCATCCTGCCGCCGCTGCGTGAGCTGGATGACGTCGCCTACCTCCGCTTTGCGAGCGTCTACCAGGGCTTCGCCGGCCTTGACGACTTCCGTGCCGCCATCGATCGAATGCACGAGGACGGCATCAGGGCCCAGTACGCCACCGAGTCAGCCGACGGCGAGTCGACAGTCAAGGGAGAGACCCGATGAACGCCGCCTATCGTCTGCTGTTCAGGCACGTCCTGTCCAAGATGGACCCGGAACGCGCGCACGCGCTCGCCTCCGGGGTCATCCGTGCGCTCGGTCGTCGCGGGCCGGCTGCCCTTCTCTCGCCGCTCGCCGCGCCTGCCGAATCGCTCAGGGTCGAGACGATGGGCCTTAGCTTCGCGTCGCCGTTCGGTCTCGCGGCCGGTTTCGACAAGGACGCCGAGGACATCGACGGCCTCGCCACGCTCGGCTTCGGCCACGTTGAGGTCGGGACCGTGACGCCCCGCCCGCAGTCGGGCAACCCCGGTCCGCGGCTCTTCCGGCTCGTCGCCGACGGCGCGCTCATCAACCGCATGGGCTTCAACAATCGCGGAGCTGAACTCGCGGCCGCCAACATCGCGGCTCGTCGCAACCGCTCCGTCATCGTCGGCGTCAACATCGGCAAGAACAAGACGACCGAGGCTGACGACGCTCATCTCGACTACGCGGCCGCCGCGGCCGCGGTCAAAGATGTCGCGGACTATCTGGTCGTGAACGTCTCCTCGCCGAACACGCCCGGCCTGCGCAGCCTGCAGTCCCTTGGATCGCTGACGCCCATCCTTCGAGCGGCACGGGATGCGGCACCCGGTGTCCCCTTGCTGGTCAAGATCGCTCCAGACCTGGACGACGAGGAGATCCGGGAGGTCACTCAGCTGGCCATCGACGAGGGTCTGGCCGGAATCATCGCGGCCAACACGACGATCTCGCGCTCGGGGTTGCGCACGTCGGCACGCATCGTGGAGGCGTTCGGCGCTGGAGGCCTGTCCGGTCGTCCCCTGACCGAGCGTTCACTCGAGGTCCTGCGCATCGTCAAGGAGGCGTCCGGGGACCGGCTGTGCATCATCTCCGTCGGAGGGGTCGCGGACGCGGCCGAGGTTCGCCGACGCCTCGATGCGGGCGCAACGCTCGTCCAGGGCTACACCGAGTTCCTCTACGCGGGTCCCATGTGGGCTGCCAGCATCAATCGCGGACTCGCACGTCTCGCACGCTGACCAACGCTTCCGCGCGAAGGTCTCAGTTTGGGCACCATGTCGGATTCCCAGCCGCCTGACACCTTCGGGCAACCCTGCGGGTCTAGATTGTGAAACAGCGAAGGCCCGAGCGGAATACCGTTCGGGCCTTCGAGTTTTCCTGCGGGCAGCCGGTCGCGCCCCTGACGCGACTACTTGCCGGTGAACTCGATCTTCGCGCCGCGCTTGACCTGCGACTTGGGCATGCGCATGACTCGCAGCTGCAGGCAGCGGGCGATCGTGCCGATCATGATGCCCTTCTCGACCTTGTCCTTGCCGACGACCGCGGCGATGCGGCGCTTGATCATGTTGGCGACCATGACGGCCTCGAGGATGCACACGGCGAGGAACGCCCAGATGAAGCTCATGGCCCAGATGCCGATCGACTGGCTCGGGATGAACGTCGCGAAGATCACGAGGAACATCATCGGCAGCAGCAGCTCGCCGATCGAGTACCTCGCGTCGATGTAGTTGCGCATGAAGCGCTTCTGCGGACCGCGCTCGGTCGGACGGAGGTAGCGGTCGTCGCCCTTGGCGAGCCCCTCACGTGCCTTCGCCTGCTCGATGCGGACCTTCGCCTGCATCTCGCGCTTGGCCTGCTTGCGGTCCTCTGGGACGAGGGGACGCAGGTTCTGCGCTTCGCGCTCGCGCCTCGTGGGGGTCGGCTGCTGCTTCTTCGCCGGAGACTTCGCGGGAAGCGATGCTGTCTCGGCGCTCTTGGACTCGTGCTTCGACATGATGCCTCTCAAGAACTCTGGTGTGATTTAGCCTAACCGCTATGACTCTCCCCGAAGCCCCACTCGATGCACACGATCAGGAACAGCGACTCCTCGAAGCGGTCGAGGACCGTTTTCCTGTCACCATCGCCCGACTTTCCGGCCTCGTCCGCATCCCGTCCGTCTCCTGGGACGCCTTCGACCGAGTGCACGTGCAGCGCAGCGCCGAACGCACAGCGGAGCTCTTGCGTGAGCTCGAGCTGTTCGACTCCGTCGAGATCGACGGCGTCGAGACGTCCGAGGGCCACGCGGGCCAGCCTGCCGTGATCGCGACGCGACAGGCCGAGCCGGGCCAGCCCACCGTCCTGCTCTACGCGCACCACGACGTGCAGCCGCAGGGGAGCGCCGACGACTGGCGAACCCCGCCGTTCGAGCCGACCCTGCGCGAGGGGCGGCTCTACGGTCGCGGCGCGAGTGACGACAAGGCGGGAGTCATGACGCATATCGCGGCTCTCGAGGCGCTCAGCGCGTCCACGTCAGGGAGGCCCAGAATCGGCATCTCCGTGTTCATCGAGGGCGAGGAGGAGAACGGCTCGCGCAGCTTCTCGGACTTCCTCGCCAAGCATCGGGCTGCCCTCGGGGCCGACGCGATCATCGTCGCCGACAGCGACAACCCCTCCACCACCACTCCTGGGCTGACCGTCTCCCTGCGCGGCAACGTGACGATGAAGGTCACCGTTCGAACGCTCGGTCATGCCTCCCACTCTGGGATGCTCGGGGGTGCAGTGCCGGACGCGATGCTCGCGGCCGTGCGCCTGCTCGATACGCTCTGGGATGCGGATGGCGCGGTCGCCGTGGCGGGTCTCGGCACGCGCAGCGCGGGACCAGCAGGCGGGGATGAGGCGGACGTCCGGCGCGACGCAGAGCTCCTCGAGGGGGTCTCGACGATCGGGCGGGGGAGCATGCACGACCGGCTCTGGAACCAGCCCGCGATCACCATCACCGGCATCGATGCGCCGAGCGTCGCTGAAGCGTCCAACACGCTCCTTCCCGTCGTGTCGGTCCGCCTCTCGGCCCGCATCGCCCCAGGTGACGACGCAGCGGAGGCCTACGCGGCCATCGAGCGTCACCTCACCGAGCACGCCCCATTCGGAGCGCACATCGAGATCACCCAGCCAGACGTCGGGCAGCCGTTCCTCGTCGATACCGCGGGACCCGCGGTCGGCCTTATGAAGTCCGCGATGCGCGACGGGTGGGGCGCGGAGCCTGCCGAGACGGGCATCGGCGGGTCGATCCCGTTCATCGCCGCCCTCGCAGAGGTGTACCCCGACGCCGAGATCCTCGTGACCGGAGTGGAGGACCCGGCCACGATGGCGCACAGCCCCAACGAGTCGCAGGACCTGGGCGTGCTGCGTCGCGCGATCTCGGCCGAAGGCCTCTTCCTCCTCCGCTTCGCGCGGCCGGATGCCGACATCAGCTGATGCGATTCCGGCTGAGGAGGAATACCCTGGAGCCATACGCCGTTACTGAGGTGAAGAGCGCGGGAGCAGGACGTCCCGCCCAGCAGCACGAGGAGAATCCATGAGCGCAGTTCTTGAAGGCATCACCGTGAGCGAGGCCACGCACTCCGTGACCCTGACCCAGGCGGCCCTTGACAAGATCAAGAACCTGATCGGCCAGGAGAGCGAGGGTGGCCTGCGACTGCGCATCGCCGTCCAGCCAGGAGGATGCTCCGGCCTCATTTACCAGCTGTTCTTCGACGAGCGCATCCTCGACGGTGACGCGACGGTCGACTTCGATGGCGTGGAGGTCATCGTCGATCCGATGAGCGTTCCCTACCTTGACAACGCGAAGATCGACCTCGAAGACACGATCCAGAAGCAGGGCTTCACGATCGACAACCCGAGTGCGCAGGGTTCCTGTGCTTGTGGCGACTCCTTCCACTGACTCGACACGCGGGGCTCACCCTCGCGACACACCCGAAACGGCGCGGTCTCTGACCGCGCCGTTTTGTCGTCCCCGCGCGCCCCGGGTCATCGACCCTTCCGATTCGCACTAGACTGACAGCAACCTGTATGCGTCACCTCGAAAGGTTTGCCGTGCGAGACACCCGCCGCGTGAAGTGGTTCGCCGCTCCGATTGCAGCAGCCCTGATTCTGATCCTGGCTGGCTGCACGTCGCAAGAACTACGGGGCTACATGCCCGGTGACCCTGGTGTCACCAACCATTCCGACGCCTTCACGAACTTCTGGGTGAACTCCTGGATCATCCTCCTCGTCGTGGGAGGGATCACCTGGGGTCTCATCATCTGGGCGTCAGTTCTGTTCCGCCGCCGCAAGGGCGAGAAGGGCTTGCCGGCGCAGCTGCGCTACCACATGCCCATCGAGATCCTCTTCACCGTGGTCCCGGTCATCCTGGTCGCAGGCTTCTTCGCCTTCACCGTGCGTGAGGAGGCCCCGGTCGTCTCCAACTTCGCCGAAGAAGAGCAGGACGTCAAGATCGAGGTCTACGGCAAGCAGTGGGCGTGGGACTTCAACTACCTGCCCACGAGCAACACCGAGTACGACTCCGGTGTCTACTACGAGGGAATCCAGGCGCAGGAGATCCGCGAGCCGTCCGAGGGCGGCGAGCGCGGCGCCGCCACCGGGGAGGTCGACGAGGCTGCGCTGCCGAAGCTCGTCCTTCCGGTCGGTGCGAACGTCACGCTCGACATCAAGTCGCGCGACGTCATCCACTCCTTCTGGATCGTCGACTTCCACTACAAGATCGACAACATCCCCGGCCACACCAACACCATGTCGTTCGTCCCAGAACGTGAAGGCACGTACATGGGCAAGTGCGCCGAGCTCTGCGGCGAGTACCACTCGATGATGCTCTTCCAGGTCGAGGTCGTCTCGCAGGCCGAGTACAACGCCTACATCGCCGAGCTTCGCGCGGCGGGCAACGTCGGCTCCCACGGAGACGACTACAACCGCAACCAGAACCTTCCGGGCACTGATGTTCCCGAGTTCAACCACGAGTCGGAATAGGGGCGACGAATATGACGTCAACGCTGAACCGTCCAGGCATCACCCCGGTCTCTGAGGCGACCACCGCTCCTAGCAGCTCAGTCGAGCGCAAGGGCAATGTCCTCGTTTCCTGGATCACCTCGACGGACCACAAGACCATCGGGTACATGTACCTGATCTCCAGCTTCGTCTGGTTCTGCATCGGTGGCGTGATGGCGCTGGTCATCCGTACCCAGCTCTTCGAGCCGGGCATGGAGATCATCGACACGAAAGAGCAGTACAACCAGCTCTTCACCATGCATGGCACGATCATGCTGCTCATGTTCGGAACGCCGCTGTTCTCCGGCTTCGCGAACGTCCTCGTGCCTCTGCAGATCGGCACGGCCGACGTCGCCTTCCCGCGACTCAACGCCTTCGCCTTCTGGCTCTTCACCTTCGGCGCGCTCATCGCGGTCGGCGGCTTCCTCACGCCGGGAGGTGCGGCATCCTTCGGCTGGACGGCCTACGTCCCCTTGTCGACGACCACCTATTCCCCAGGCGTAGGCGGCAACCTCTGGGTGGCCGGTCTCGCGGCGACAGGCTTCGCGACGATCTTCGGTGCCGTGAACTTCATCACGACGATCATCACCATGCGCGCGCCCGGCATGACGATGTGGCGCATGCCGATCTTCACCTGGAACGCGATGATCACGTCGATCCTCGTCCTCTTCGCCTTCCCCGTCCTCGCTGCCGCCTGGTTCGGTCTCCTCATGGATCGCGTGTTCCTGACGCACATCTACGACGTCGAGGCCGGTGGTGCGATCCTCTATCAGCACCTGTTCTGGTTCTTCGGCCATCCAGAGGTCTACGTGCTCGCTCTGCCGTTCTTCGGCATCGTCTCCGAGATCTTCCCGGCCTTCAGCAGGAAGCCGATCTTCGGCTACAAGACCCTCGTCTACGCGACGATCGCGATCGCCGCCCTGTCAGCGTCCGTGTGGGCGCACCACATGTACGTGACCGGCACCGTGCTCCTGCCGTTCTTCGCGCTCATGACGATGCTGATCGCCGTGCCCACCGGAGTGAAGATCTTCAACTGGATCGGAACTCTCTGGCGAGGCTCGGTGACGTTCGAGACGCCCATGCTCTTCTCGCTCGGCTTCCTCGTCACGTTCGTCTTCGGTGGCCTGACGGGAGTCATCCTGGCCTCGCCGATGCTCGACTTCCACGTGTCGGACACCTACTTCGTCGTGGCGCACTTCCACTACGTGGTCTTCGGCACCATCGTGTTCGCGATGTTCGCCGGCGCCTTCTTCTGGTGGCCGAAGTGGACCGGCAAGATGCTCAACGAGCGCCTCGGCAAGATCCAGTTCTGGTTGCTGTTCATCGGCTTCCACATGACGTTCCTCATCCAGCACTGGCTCGGTGTGATGGGCATGCCGCGGAGGTACGCCACCTACCAGCCCGAGGACAACTTCACGTGGATGAACCAGCTGTCGACGATCGGCGCGTTCGTACTCGCCATCTCGCTCCTGCCGTTCTTCTTGAACATCTTCCTCACCGCGCGCAATGCGCCGAAGGTCACGGTTGACGACCCGTGGGGCTACGGCTCCTCGCTCGAGTGGGCAACCAGCTGCCCGCCGCCGCGACACAACTTCACGTCCATCCCACGCATCCGTTCGGAGCGCCCGGCGTTCGACCTCAACCACCCCGAGGTCGCACCACACGGATACCGTGACCTGACGCCCGTCAACGACAAGATCGGAGAACGAGAGTGAAGACCTCAGCCCGCCTCCTCTGGGTCCTCGCCGTCTTCTACGCGGTTGTGACCGTCATCTACGTCCTGTGGACTCGTGCGGCTCTCGGCCACTACGAGTGGGTCGGCATCGTCGCACTGGCGCTGTCTGGTCTGTTCGTGGCGTTCGTCGCGTTCTACCTGGGCAGCTCCGCCAAGCCTTTCCGCGTGCACGTCCTCCCGGAGGATCGTCTCGACGGGGAGATCGCTGACGCCGACCCCGAGCTCGGGTTCTTCCCGCCGCAGAGCTGGTGGCCGTTCGTGCTGGCCCTCGCCGTCGGCCTGATCTTCCTCGGCCTGTCGATCGGTGGATGGTGGTTCGCGTACTTCGCGGCCCCGCTGTTCATCATCGCGATCGTCGGCTGGGTGTTCGAGTACTACCGCGGACGCTACGCCCACTAGGCGCTGTCCGAAGGCTTCTGGCCCGTCCCTCTCACGAGGGGCGGGCCTTTTGCGTGTGTTCTCGCGCACGCCGGGCCCACGCGGTAGGGGAGTGCTATCTCGTGCTTGCGCTGGCGCTGGTGAGGGCCGGGGGACATGGGCCTCGACATGGGCCTCACGTGCGCGTCCACGGCGTCTGCTGGCCCATATTCGGTCATCGGCAGGACAGGCACGAGCGGCTGAGTTGTCCACGACCTGATGATGGCGCTCATCGAAATTCCCCAGAGTTGCTCATCGGAATTCCTCAGGTCGCGTGGTCAGGTTAGCGCAGGTTCGTGCCGGTCGTGACGCGGCGGAGTTCGTCTGCGGCGGTGGCGTGGTGGCGG
>NZ_JBEWYX010000010.1:0-146582 GCF_041366455.1 Pseudoclavibacter sp. JSM 162008 | reverse complement strand
AACGCCAGAATGTCCGACCTACGCGCAGCAACAGACGCCGGATCCGAAGGGTCAAACCCCGGGTTCGGGAGGTCGTGCTCGCGGGGCTGTTGCATGCCCCCAACACTACGGACAACCACCGACATTCTGCGGACTCGTCGATAACTTTTCTTCAGACTGAGGTTCCCGTGAAGGGAGGCCCGTGGTCGTCGCCCGGGGATCACGACGAGGCGACGAGTCGATCGTCGTCTCGGTAGGCCCACCTCGTGCGCTGATCAGAACGCAACCGCACCCGGGGGGTCTTCTTCCCCTTCGGTACCCGAGCGCGTCTCGCACCTACCCGCGTCCCGGCTCCGCCAGCACCTCCCGCAGCGCGGTCAGCATTCGCTGGGCCGCGAGGCGCCCGTTGTTCGGGTCGATCGCGTGGTGGGCGGCCATGCACGCTCCGTGCAGCCTGCCCTCGTCGACTCCTGCGGGCAGGCTGATCTCCCAGTCGACGCCGAATGGCTGCTCGGGAACGCCCGCGTGAGCGAGGTATTCGGCGGTCGTGACATGGATGAGCGTGCGGATCTCGTCCGTGGCGGGCTCCAGTGGATGTCCGTCTCGGCTGTGGGTCGGGTAGGTCGCGGGCCGCTGGGTCACGTACTCGGGGCCAGCCAGGTACGCGATGAGCGCCGACCACCCGTTCAGGTCGAGGTGCACACGCGTTCCTGCCCGTGTGCTCTCAGTCGCGAAGTCGCTCCACCTTCAGGTTGGCAGCCCGGGCTCGGCAGACCTGGACGCCTCATTGGCGAGGAGGGACTCGGAGAGCTCCCACAGGCGCCGCGCGGCAGTCTCGTCGAGCGCGTGGGGGACGACGCCGTGAACGCCGTCGACGATCTCATCGACCACCTCCGCCGGGTGGCAGTCCTCGTAGTAGGCGGGCGTGCCTGGTCCAAGCGTTGCGCGCGTCGCGACGAACACCGAAGTCGCGGCGCCCTGCTCCGGCGTCTTGGTCGGGAAGCGTCGCTTCATGTCGGCCAGCACCTCCGGGTCCCAGTGCCGCTGCAGGTTCGTCCAGATCCCACCCGGCATGAGCGCCGCCGCCGCGATGCCGCGGTCCGCCCAGCGTCTGGTTGCCTCGAGCGCGAACAGCACGTTCGCGGTCTTCGACTGGCCGTAGGCGAGCCCGCGGTCGTAGGCATCTCGCACGAAGAACGGGTCGTCGAAGCGGATGCCGCTCGAGGCGTGGCCGCTCGAGCTCACGGCCACGATGCGCGCGTCGCCAACCTCGGTGAGCGCGGGGAGGAGGGCGTTGGCGAGCGCGAAGTGCCCGAGGTGGTTGACCGCGAACTGCAGCTCCCAGCCGTCCGGGGTGCGGAGCTCCGGGGTGTGCATGATCCCGGCGTTGTTGATGAGCAGGTGCAGGGGTCCCGCCCACGTTGAGGCCAGCTCACGCACCGTGGCGAGGTCGGCGAGGTCGAGGTGCACTACCCGGACGTCGTCGTTGCCGGTGGAGGCTCGCAGCTCGGCCGCAGCACGCTCGCTCGCCTCGGTGTCCCGCACGGCGAGCGTGACGTGCGCGCCCGCCGCCGCGAGCGCCCGGGCCGTCTCGACGCCGATGCCGGAACTCGCCCCGGTGACGAGCGCCGTCTTGCCGCTGAGGTCCACGCCATCGACGACTTCGAGGGCGGTTGATGCTGCGTCGAACGTGGGGGAGTCCGTTTCCGTCATGGCCTGTTCCTACCAGTTCAGCGTTGCGGATCCCTGGTGGGGCCGTCAAGACTGCGCATGAGGGACGGCCACGACGCGGACGCTGCCCGCTGGCACTGGATCGTCCGACAAGACCGACTCGCCCGTCAGCAGGTCACGCCCCGAGACCCCGGCCCCCGCATCCTGCACCCCATGGTTGATCTGGAACACGTAGTCGACGCCGTCACCGCGGCGCACGACGCGCTCGACGTCGCCGACGGGGGAGTAGTCGACCGCCGCACCGAGCACCCGCGTCACGAATCCGTCGAGGTCGGCGCCGTCGAGCGCGGTGGCGAGGTACCAGGCCGTGCCGTCGCCGAAGCTGTTCTTGGTGACCGCCGGACGGCCGACGCCCGGGCCGTCGGCGAACTCGGCGACGCTCGTGGCGCCCCGCAGTTCGATGTCGTCGCTCCAGACGCGCCCGCGCGCACCGTCGCTGAGCGTGACCTGCTCGCCGGCCCGCAGGGGCAGGAACTCCTCGATGACGAGGCCGAGCACCTCACGGAGCTGGCCGGGGTAGGGGCCGGTGGGGACATCGTCGTTGCTCGACACGATGCCGGAGAAGTAGGAGCACGCCAGCGTGCCGCCCTGCGCCGCGTACTCGCGCAGGTTCGCCGCCGCATCGTCCTCGATGAGATAGAGCGCGGGGGCGAAGACGACGTCGGACCCCGTGAGGTCGGCGGCGGGATGCACGAAGTCGACCGTGACCCCGCGGCGCCAGAGCGCCGCGTAGAAGGCCTCGATGCGCTCCCGGTGGTCGAGGTCGACCGAGGGGCGCCAGTCGAGATCCTGCGCCCAGAACGACTCCCAGTCCCAGGCGATCGCGACCCGCGCATCCACTCGCGAGCCGAGGACCGGCGCCAGGGCGGCGACGTCGGCGCCGAGCGCCACCGACTCCCGCCACTTGCGCGACGTCTCGCC
Organism: Pseudoclavibacter sp. JSM 162008; assembly: GCF_041366455.1. NCBI lineage: Bacteria > Bacillati > Actinomycetota > Actinomycetes > Micrococcales > Microbacteriaceae > Pseudoclavibacter > Pseudoclavibacter sp. JSM 162008. The sequence goes on along the minus strand of NZ_JBEWYX010000010.1, from coordinate 143,951 downwards.
GGCCTGCGGGATGAGCGCCGAGTGGAACTTCTCGGCGCCCTTCTGCCCGGCCCGCACCTGGAAGAAGAGCACCGAGTCGGCGCCGCGGGCCGCGTGGGCGAGGCTGTTGCGACGCATCTCGCCCGGTCGCTTCGCGATGTTGCGCGGCTGCCAGTTCACCGCCGACGTCGAGTGCTCCATGAGGATCCACGGCTTGCCCCGCGCGAGCGAGCGGGTGAGGTCGGCGGCGCGTGACAGCTGGATGTGGTTGTCCTGCTGCTCGGCGGAGAGGTAGTGGTCGTTGGCGACGATGTCGACCTCGTCGGCCCACCGCCAGAGGTCGACGCTGGGGCACATGCCGGCCATGAAGTTCGTCGTGATCGGCTGCGAGGCGTGCTCGCGGATCGCGTCACGCTCGGCCTTGAAGCACTCGAGCAGTGCCGCCGAGCTGAACCGCGCGAAGTCGAGGCGGTGGGCGGGGTTGCTTGCCGTGCCCGAGGTTCGCGGCGCATCGATCTCCTCCCAGGCGCCGTAGCGCTGGCCCCAGAAGTTCGTGCCCCACGCCACGTTGAGGGTCTCGAGCGTCGCGTAGCGCTCCTGCAGCCAGGCCTGGAACGCGGTGACGGAGGCGTCGTCGTAGCTCTCCGTGACCGGGGTGCCGTATTCGTTGTGGACATGCCAGAGCACAACTGCCGGATGCTCGGAATAGCGCTCGGCGAGCTTCGCCGCGATCGCCGTCGCAGCGCGTCGGTACTCGGGGGAGCTCGGGCTGACGATGCCGCGCGACCCGAAGGCGAGCGGCATGCCGTCGCGCGTCACGGCTCTCGAATGCGGGTACTTCCGGTAGAACCAGGCCGGCGGCGAGGCCGTCGGGGTGGCGAGGTCGACGTCGATGCCTGCGGTGTGCAGGAGGTCGATGATCTCGTCGAGCACCGCGAAGTCGTAGACGCCTTCCTTTGGCTCGAGCAGTGCCCACGAGAAGATGCCGATGCTGACGAGGTTCACGCCGGCGTCTCGCATGAGGCGGATGTCCTCATCCCACACCTCGCGGGGCCACTGCTCTGGGTTGTAGTCGCCGCCGAAGCGGACTGTCTGGCGGCCGGGCATCCACGTCGATGTCTTCACCCGAACGAGCTTACGTCATCGTAAACGAGGCACGCCATTGACTTACGAATGCGAAAGTGGCTGAATCAAACCATGACCGCAGTCGCGCACTCCGAGTACACCGCCGCCGCCGATCGATACGAGCGGATGCGCTACGCACGAGCGGGGCGAAGCGGGTTGAAGCTCCCCGAGCTCTCCCTCGGCCTGTGGCACAACTTCGGCCGCGAGCGGCCGGTCGAGACGCAGCGCGCGATCATCCGCCGCGCGTTCGACCTCGGCATCACGCACTTCGATCTCGCGAACAACTACGGGCCGCCGCCAGGGTCGGCGGAGGCGAACTTCGGTCGGATCCTCGCGGCCGACCTCTCCGCCCACCGGGACGAGATCATCGTGTCGTCGAAGGCCGGCTACGCGATGTGGCCAGGACCGTATGGCGAGTGGGGCTCGCGGAAGAGCGTGCTCGCGTCGCTCGACCAGTCGCTCGCTCGCCTCGGCCTCGACTACGTCGACATCTTCTACTCGCATCGCTTCGATCCCGAGACGCCGCTCGAGGAGACCATGGGAGCGCTCGCGACTGCCGTCACCTCCGGGCGCGCACTCTATGTCGGGGTCTCGAACTACGACCCCGCCCAGACGCGCGAGGCCGCGCGCATCCTGGCGAGCCACGGCATCCCGCTCACGATCCACCAGCCGCGCTACTCCATGTTCGACCGCCACATCGAGCGGGGCCTGCTCCCGGCGCTCGATGAGGTGGGAGCTGGCGGGATCGTCTTCTCACCGCTCGCGCAGGGCCTGCTCACCGATCGCTACCTCGACGGCGAGGTGCCCGAGAACTCGCGCGCTGCCACGTCGAGATTCCTCTCGGCCGCTGGCATCGACGTCGAGTACCTCGCGCGGGCTCGCGCGCTGAACGAGATCGCCGCCGGCCGCGGCCAGACGCTCGCGCAGCTCGCCCTGAGCTGGGTGCTGCGCCACCCGCAGGTCACGAGCGCGCTCATCGGTGCCTCGAGCGTCGCGCAGCTCGAGCAGAACGTCGCCGCGTTGGATGCACCCGGGCTCACGGAAGCCGAGCTCGCGGAGATCGACCCACTGGCGGTGGACGGCACGGGCCAGGTCGCCAGGTAGGTACCGGCTGAGACGGTGCTCGGTCTCGTCGATCGCGTGCGTCTGACCGGCCCGTGCTGATCTCCCCCTGCCCCGTTCCCTGAGTGTCCGCCGAGAGCCACAGGAACTTTGTGACGCTCCGGCGTCGGCGCACGTCTCCTCTGTAACGCCCCCGATCGGTGCACACGCACCAGGGCTCGATCTCAAGGAGAACCGCACATGTCGAACGTCACCCCCAACACGACTGCCACCCCGAGCGTCGTCGCTCCGTCCAAGGCGGGCACGGGGTCCACTGACAAGAGTGTCGTTCCCACCAGCCGCACCGGCTCGGAGGTCGCAACCGGCCACGGCACGACGACGGTCGTCGACAGCGTCGTCGCCCGCGTCGCCGGCATCGCCGCCCGCGAGGCGCACGGCGTCTACGACCTCGGCGGTGGCGCAGCCCGCGCCATCGGTGCCATCCGCAACGCCATCAACGCCACCGACCAGGGCCAGGGTGTGAGCGTCGAGGTCGGTGAGACGCAGGTCGCCGTCGACGTGACCATCGTGGCCGAGTACCCGGTCGCGCTGCAAGATGTCGCCAACGGCGTGCGCGCCGACGTCATCCGTGCGATCGAGACGATCGTCGGCCTCGAGGTCACCGAGGTCAACGTCACGATCAACGACGTGCACCTGCCGAGCGACGAGCAGGACGAGCCGGCCGAAGCTCGCGTCCAGTAGCTCTCACCGCCTCACCTCTTCAGCCGGCCTGGCCGCCGTTCGGTGGCCAGGCCGCGGCACTTAACCCCGCACGATCTCACCTCACCGAAAGCAGGCAACCATGTTCCTCCGCATCGTCACATTCGTGCTCGGAATCGTCGTCAAGAAGCAGAGCGCCAAGAAGAAGCGCGAGCAGCAGGCCGCGTCGCGTGCCAAGCAGTCGAAGCGCTCGAAGCACGGCAAGCCCGGGAGCGCTCAGCGGGGCGGACGCTCGAAGCGCGCGTCGTCGAAGCGCAGCCGTCGGCGCTGACCCGAACCTGAGCCGATCCCGCCGAGCTGCCGCGCACCTCCAAAGGTCGGCGAGGTACTCCTCAACGCGGTCTCGCGCAGGTTCGCTCCCGTCAGCGGGGAAGTGGGCGTAGGGTCGGTCCGCGGTGGGTTCGGGGGCGCGTGTCGCGGTCGCGGACTGCGGACGACGCCTCACCGACATCCGACGTGCTAGGAGGGCAGCCCATGGCCTTGATCGACAACGGGATCTACGTGAAAGGGCGTCGGTGCTTCACGCCGGCAACACTCGACGAGACGTTCGAGAAGCTCCGCGAGCATGCGGGGATGGCCTGGATCGGCCTCTTCCAGCCAAGCAACCAGGAACTCGACGCCGTCGCGAAGGAGTTCAACCTGCATCCGCTCGCCGTCGAGGACGCACGGGTCGGGCATCAGCGACCGAAGATCGAACGCTACGGCAGCACCCTCTTCGTGGTCCTCCGACCAGCCTGGTACGTCGACGCCACCGAGACGGTCCACTTCGGGGAGATCCACCTGTTCGTCGGCCCCGAGTTCGTGGTCACGGTCAGGCAGGCCGCACGCCCGGAGCTGGGCGACGTCCGGCACCGGATGGAGCAGAGCCCGGCGCTCCTCAGCCTCGGTCCCGAGGCGGTCCTCTATTCGGTGCTCGACCAGGTCGTCGACGGGTACGCCCCGGTGACCGCCGGTCTCGAGAATGACATCGACGAGATCGAGGACCAGCTGTTCGCGGGCGACGAGCGGGTCACGCGCCGCATCTACGAACTCCTCGGCGAGGTCATCAACTTCCAACGCGCGACGAGTCCGCTGCGAACCATCCTCGAAGCGCTCCTGCGGGGCGCCGAGAAGTACCACACCAGCGAGGAGATCCGCGCTCGCTACCGGGACGTCCTGGACCATGCGCTGCGCATCGCGGAGCGCGCCGACTCGTTCCGAGTGCTCCTCGAGAACGCCCTCACCGTGCACAGCACGCTGGTCACGCAGCAGCAGAACGAGGCGATGCGGGAACTCTCGGAGGCGAGCCTCGCGCAGAGCGAGGAGACGAAGAAGCTGTCGGAGCAGAGCATCGCGCAGAACGAGGAGATCAAGAAGATCACCAGCTGGGCGGCGATCCTCTTCGCGCCGAGCCTGGTGGGCACCGTGTACGGCATGAACTTCACGAACATGCCGGAGCTCGACGCCGAGTGGGGCTACCCGCTCTCGTTGCTGGCGATGCTCGGCCTGGCCGTCACCCTGTGGTCGGTCTTCAAATGGAGGAAGTGGCTGTAGTCGACGGCCGCGCTCGCGGACTCCGTCACGTCGGACGCGGCGGCCGGCACACCGATTCTCGGTTTCCCACTTCTCACACCCTCCCCGGATCCGTGTGCCAAGGAAGTTGCCTCGGGGAAACAGCAGCACGCACCCCGTGAAACATGCGGTTTCTACGCTCTGAGCATGTCAGCGACCGACCGTCGCCGTTCATCCACGGAGGAGCCAGCATGCGCACACCAACTCGAAGCGACCGGGACGAGCTGTGATGAGCACGAAACATTTGCCGCACGGTGACGAAACATCCCAGACCTACGCTCGCGACATGCTCCCCCCGGCACCGCGCTCCCGTCACGTCGTGGTGATCGGCGCGGGCATGGTCGCGCACCGCTTCGTCGAGTCGCTGCGCTCGCAGGACTCCGACGGGGTGTGGGCGATCACCGTCATCGGCGACGAGCCGTGGCGGCCGTACGACCGGGTGCAGCTCACGAGCACGTTCTCGGGCGTCGAGCCGGCCGCCCTGGAGCTGGGCAGGCCCCTCATGTGGTCGCACCCGAACGTCACGCTCCGCACCTCCGAGACGGTCACGAGCATCCACCCAGGCACCCGCACGGTCGTGACGTCGCTCGGCGCGACCGAGCACTACGACGAGCTGGTCGTCGCCACCGGATCGTCCGCCGCGAAGCCGCCCATCGCCGGGGTGGATGCGCCCGGCGTGCACGTGTACCGCACCGTCCACGACGTGGTCGCGCTCAAGGCCGAGGTTGCCGAGTTGTCACAGCGGCTCGGCCGAACGGTGCGCGGCGCGGTTGTCGGCGGCGGCCTGCTCGGCCTCGAGGCCGCGGGGGCCATGGTCGCTCTCGGCGCGGAGTGCACGGTCGTGCAGTCCTCCGGCCACCTCATGTCGGCCCAGCTCGACGCGGGCGGCGGCGAGTCGCTGCGCCTCCTCATCGAGCACCTCGGGGTGGATGTGCGCACCGGGTCCCGCGCCAGTGCGGTCGTGCTCGACGCCGACGGCCGCGCGGCGGGCCTCGACTTCCCGGACGGCGAGCCCGAGCTCGCCGACCTCGTCGTCTTCGCCGTCGGCATCACGCCCCGCGACGAGCTGGCTCGCGACGCCGGGCTGACGCTCGGCGCTCGCGGTGGCATCGAGGTCGACGAGGCGTGCCGCGCATCCGCCGCCAGCATCTGGGCGATCGGCGAGGTCGCCTCGATCGGCGGTGAGTGCTTCGGCCTCGTCGCCCCCGGCTACTCGATGGCCGAGGTCGTCGCCAACCGCCTCACCGGGGGAGCGGCGACGTTCCCCGGCGTCGACCTCTCGACGAAGCTCAAGCTCACGGGGGTCGACGTCGCGAGCTTCGGGGACGCCTTCGCTGAGTCGCCGGGCGCGCTCGAGGTCACGTACGCCGACCCGGTCGGCGGCGTCTACAAGAAGCTCGTCATGTCGGACGACGGCAAGGTGCTGCTCGGCGGCATGCTCGTCGGGGACGCCTCGGCCTACACCTCGCTGCGCCCCATGGTCGGGCGCGAGCTCGGTGCCGACCCGGCCGCCTACCTGCTGCCCGCCGACGGCATGCCCGAGGTGGGCGGCGACCTGCCGGACGACGCCACGGTCTGCTCCTGCAACAACGTCTCCGTCGGCGCGGTGCGCGGCGCCGTCACCGACCACGCCTGCACCGACCTTGCCGGAGTCAAGGCCTGCACGAACGCGGGCACCGCCTGCGGCTCCTGCGTGCCGCTCGTGAAGAAGATCTTCTCGACCGAGCTCGCCAAGACGGGCGTCGAGGTCAGCAACGCGCTCTGCGAGCACTTCGCGCTCTCCCGGGCCGGGCTCTTCGACGCCGTGCGCGTCACGGGACTTTCCACCTTCACGAGCATCATCGAACGCCACGGCAACGGCGGACGCGGCTGCGACATCTGCCGCCCCGTCGTCGCCTCGATCCTCGCCTCGCTCGGCAACGGGCACATCCTCAAGGGCGAGCAGGCGGCGCTGCAGGACACCAACGACCACGTCATGGCGAACATGCAGAAGGACGGCACCTACTCGGTCGTGCCGCGCATCCCCGGCGGCGAGGTCACCCCCGACGGGCTCATCGCGATCGGCGCCGTCGCCAAGGAGTACGGCCTCTACACGAAGATCACGGGCGGCCAGCGCATCGACCTCTTCGGCGCCCGCATCGAGCAGCTGCCCGAGATCTGGAAGAAGCTCATCGACGCGGGCTTCGAGTCGGGCCAGGCCTACGGCAAGGCCCTGCGCAACGTGAAGTCGTGCGTCGGCTCGACCTGGTGCCGGTACGGCGTGCAGGACTCCGTCGCCATGGCGATCTTCCTCGAGCTCCGCTTCCGCGGCCTCCGCTCGCCGCACAAGCTGAAGTTCGGCGTCTCCGGATGCGCGCGCGAGTGCGCCGAGGCGCGCGCCAAGGACGTCGGCGTGATCGCCACCGAGAAGGGCTGGAACCTCTACGTCGGCGGCAACGGCGGCTTCACGCCCCGCCACGCGGAGCTCCTCGTGGAGGACCTCGACGACGAGCAGCTCATCACCGCCATCGACCGATTCATCGGCTACTACATCCGCACCGCCGACCGGATGCAGCGCACCGCGCGCTGGATCGAGGACCTCGACGGCGGCATCGACACGCTCCGGGCGGTCGTGCTCGAGGACAGCCTCGGCATCGCCGCCGACCTGGACGCCATGGTCACGAACCACGTCGACAACTACAAGGACGAATGGCAGGAGGCGCTGAACGATCCCGAGGTCATGCAGCGGTTCGTGTCGTTCGTCAACGCCCCCACCACGCCTGACCCGTCGCTCGGCTACGTGCCGGAGCGCGGCCAGCTCCGCCCGGCCAACGAGGCCGACCGAAGCGCCGGAACAGTAATCGCAGGAACAACCCTGGAGGTCCGACGATGACCATCGCACTCGACACTCGCAGCGCCACCCGCGAACGCCCCTCCGAGGACGCCGGCCAGCACTGGATCGCGGTCTGCCCCCTCGACGCCCTCCACCCCGAGCGTGGCGTCGCCGCAATCCTGGACGGCACCCAGATCGCGCTGTTCCGGCTCCGCGACGAGCGGGTCTTCGCCGTCCAGCAGGCAGACCCGTACTCGGGCTCGCAGGTCATGAGCCGCGGCCTCGTCGGCTCCAGGAGCGGACGCGTCACCGTCGCCTCCCCGATGTTCAAGCAGATCTTCGACCTTGCCACGGGCGAGTGCCTCGACACCGTCGGCAAGGACGCGCGCACCCTCGCGACCTACCCGGTGCGCATCGACGACGACGGCACGGTCCTCGTCGACCTGAGCCTGCGCCTCGAGGGAAGGCAGACGCGATGAGCACGCTCATGGCCCTCGACTTCACCGGCCGCGACGTCCTCATCGTGGGGGCAGGAGCCGTCTCCGCGAGACGCGCCCAGAAGTTCGTCACGGCCGGCGCATCCGTCACCGTCGTGGCCCCCGAGCTCGGCGGCACGCTCGGCGGTCTCGTCGCCGACGGGCTCGCGACCTGGCTGCAGGAGCCCGTGCAGGCACACCACCTCGACGGAGCCTGGTTCGTGCACACCGCGACGGGCGACAGGGCCACCGACCTCCTCGTCGCCGAGTGGGCGAACGAGCGCCGCGTGTGGTGTGTGAACGCGAGCGACGCCTCCGCCGGCAGCGCCAAGACCCCGGCGACCTCGGATGCCGGGGCCGTCGAGATCGGCGTCGTCTCCAAGGAGGGCGCCGACCCGCGCCGCAGCCGCCTCATCTGCGACCAGCTCGCCGAAGGGCTCCGCGCCGGCAACGTCGACCTGCGCAGGCACCGACCAGGTGCCGGCAGGGTTGTGCTCGTCGGCGGGGGACCGGGCGACGCCGACCTCATGACCCTCCGCGGGCGGCGCGCGCTCGCGGAAGCCGACGTCGTCGTGACCGACCGCCTCGGCCCGCGCTCCGTGCTCGCCGAGCTCCCCGCCGAGGTCGAGATCATCGACGTCGGCAAGCAGCCCACCCACCACCCCGTGCCGCAGGAGGAGATCAACCGCATCCTCGTCGAGAAGGCCCAGCAGGGGCTTGTCGTCGTGCGGCTCAAGGGCGGCGACCCGTTCGTGTACGGGCGCGGCGGCGAGGAGGTGCTCGCGTGCAACGCGGAAGGCATCGCCGTCGAGGTCGTCCCCGGCATCAGCAGCGCCATCTCGGTGCCCGCGGCCGCCGGCATCCCCGTCACGCACCGCGGCGTCGCCAACTCCTTCCAGGTCGTGACCGGGCACCAGCGCCTGGGCGCCGAGCTCCTCCGTTCCGTCAAGGGCGACACCTGCACGCTCGTCGTGCTCATGGGCGTCTCAGCGCTCGGCCGCATCTGCCAGGAGCTCGTGGATGCGGGAGTGCGCGACGACATGCCCGTCGCCATCGTCGAAAACGGCCACACCCCTCGACAGCGCGTCACGAGGGGAAGCCTGCGCACGATCGACGCCACGGCGCGCAACGTCGGTGTCGCCAACCCCGCCATCATCGTCATCGGCGAGGTCGCCCAGTTCGGCCTCCTGCAGGCGACACGGTCGCTCCAGGAACAGGACGCGCTGTCAGCATGAGCCTCGAACCCGCGAGCGGGTCGCGCGGCCGCGCACCCCAGGAACAGCACCTGGCCGGCGTCGTCGTCGTCGTGACGAGCGACCGCCGTTCCGGTGAGCTCGCGACGGCGCTCGAGCGACGCGGGGCCATCATCCGCCACTCGCCGTCGCTCAGCATGACCGCGGTCGAAGACGACGCCGACCTCCTCGACGCGACGAAGCGCGTCATCGCCGACCCGCCCGACATCGTCGTCGCGACGACGGGCGTCGGCTTCCGCGGCTGGATCGACGCGGCGGATGCACACGGGCTGGTCGAGGATCTCGTCGCGGTGCTCGCCCGCGCGCGCATCGTGGCGAGAGGCCCGAAAGCGCGCGGGGCGATCCAGGCGGCAGGGCTCAACGCCGACTGGGTCGCCGAATCGGAGACCTCGGCGGAACTCGCCCAGTTCCTTCTCGCCGAGGGAGTCGAGGGCGCCCGCATCGCCCTGCAGCACCACGGCTCGGGAGCCGACGGCCTCGACGAGCAGTTCGCGGTCGCGGGCGCCGACGTCGAGAGCCTCATCGTCTACAAGTGGGGGCCGCCAGCCGACCCTGCGCTACTCGCTCGGTGGGCGCTCAAGGCGGCAGACGGCGAGGTCGACGCCATCGTCTTCACCTCGGCTCCCGGGGTCTCCGCGTGGCTCGGATCCTTCGCGGACGAGTCGGGTCCGGCAGACGCCGAGGACGCGCTTGACGTGGGGACTTCCGGAGCCCTCGAGCGGCTCAAAGCACGCTGCCGTGACGGCTCGCTGGTCACCGTCGCGGTCGGCCCCATCACCGCGGCGCCCCTGCGGGCCGTCGGCATCGAGCCCGTCGTGCCGAAGCGCGGACGACTCGGCGCGCTCATCCGCGAGCTCATCGAGCACTACGCCCAGCGAGCGGCCGAGGGCATCGAGACCGAGGCTGGCCGCCTCTTCCTCCGCTCAAGCTGCGCCGTCATCGGCGACGACGTCGTCGAGCTCTCACCCGGAGCGCTGCGCGTGCTGCGGCTGCTCGCTGGCAACCCGGGTGGCGTCGTGAGCCGCGAGCAGATCCTCGCTCGGCTGCCCGGCAACCCGACGACCAACCATGCCGCCGACGTCGCCGTCGCGCGCCTCCGTGAGTCGTTCGGCGACCGGGCAATCGTGCAGACCGTCGTGAAGCGCGGCTACCGGCTGCGCGTCCGCGCGACGTGAGCGTGCAGCGCAACGTGACCGAAGCCCGCGCGATGTCACGGCCCCGCGTGACCGCGCACATGGACGGACGACCATCAGGAACGAGCATCAGCACAGAGAGCGAGCACCGAATGAACGAGCAGCACCCGCGGCAGACGATCCTGGTGGGCGCATCCCACGGAACCGACAACACCGAAGGTCAGGCCGTCATCCGCGAGCTGCTGCGCCGCGCGCAGGCGATGCGGCCGAGTGTGCAGGTCGTCGAGGCGTTTGTCGACGTGCAGCAGCCGAGCCTCGTCGAGGTGCTCGCCGGACTGCCCTCCGACGCTGATGTCGTCATCGTGCCAGTGCTGCTCACGGTCGGCTTCCACACGCAGGTCGACATCGCGGAAGCCGCGGCCGCCCGACCCGGCACCTCGGTCGCGGCGCCCCTCGGACCGGACCCCAGACTCTCGCAGCTGCTGTGGGACCGGTTCCTCGAAGCTGGCGGCAGTGCCGACGACGGGGTCGTCATTGCCGTCGCGGGCTCCACGGCGGCCGCCGCCGTGCCCCGCTTCCACGAGCTGCGCGAGCAGTTCAACGCCATCGGCGGCGCGGATGCGGTGCTCGGCTACGGAGCGGCCCTCGACCCGCGCGTGCCAGCGGCGGTGCAGCTCGCTCGAGGCGCGGCAGGCGTGCGCCGCCGGCGAGGCGCCCAGGCGCGGCGGGTCAGCATCGCGAGCTACCTGCTCACCCCCGGCTACTTCCACGACCGCGTCACCGAGGCGGGCGGCGACATCGTGGCGGCACCCCTCGGCGTCGACGACCGCATCGCGCACATCATCCTCGAGCGCTTCGACGCCGTCGTCCCCGCCGCGGCCCCCGTCTGAACGCACTTCTCACAGCCCCGCGGCGGGGGCGAGAGGGAAAAGAAACCAGAACGCACCGCACGAGCCACGGGGCCGAAACTGCACCCCAATAGCTTGTGGATATCGGGCCGAACATGGCCGCAGAGCATCGCCAGAGCGAAAGGGAACCCGTGTCCTACGTCAAGCCGAATGACCTCGTCACCACCATGATCGATGCCGGGGAGAGCAAGATCTTCCTGTCGACCCGCGACACCATCATCCGCTCGACCATGGGAGGCGCGTTCCTCACGATCGCGGCCGCCTTCGCCGTGACCGTCAGCGTCACGACCGGCGTCCCGCTGCTCGGCGCCCTGCTTTTTCCCGTCGGCTTCATCATGCTGTACCTGCTCGGCTACGACCTCCTCACGGGGGTCTTCGTGCTCGGGCCGCTCGCCTGGCTCGACAAGCGGCCGGGCGTCACCCTCCGCGGCGTGCTCCGCAACTGGGGCCTCGTGTTCGTCGGCAACTTCCTCGGCGCGTTCACCATCGCCGTGCTCATGGCCATCGTCGTGACGAACGGCTTCGCAACACCCCCGAACGAGGTCGGCGAGGCCATCGGGCACATCGGCGAGGGCAGGACCGTCGGCTACGCCGAGCACGGCGCCTCCGGCATGCTCACCCTCTTCGTCCGCGCCGTGCTCTGCAACGCGATGGTCGCCACGGGAGTGGCCCTCGCCATGATCTCCAAGAGCGTCTCCGGCAAGGTCATCGCCATGTGGATGCCCATCATGCTGTTCTTCTTCATGGGCTTCGAGCACTCCATCGTGAACATGTTCCTGTTCCCCTCAGGCCTGCTCCTCGGCGCCGACTTCACGCTCATGGACTACCTCATCTGGAACGAGATCCCCACGGTCGTCGGCAACCTCGTCGGCGGACTGCTCTTCGTCGGACTCCCGCTCTACTACACGCACGGTCGCACCCGAGCATCCCGTGCCCTCGTGCCGAAGAACGCCGCATCCGACGCGAAGACCCCCGCCGCGGTCTGACCCTCGCCTGTCCCTCACGCGGCGCGAGTCGCCCCGAAGGGTCGCCGGAGGAGCAGAACAGCGACCCACTGGAGCGACTCGCGGTAGGGCACAACATCAGGACGAGGCGGGTCTGCGCTCGTCAAGACACCGAAGGCCCCGTCCTCCCAGCTGATGCTGGGAGGACGGGGCCTTCTTAGCGGCGAGCTACGCGTTGTGCTCGGTGCGGTCGCCGGACCAGTCGGTGTGGAAGACGCCGTCGCGGTCGACGCGCTTGTAGGTGTGGGCGCCGAAGAAGTCGCGCTGTCCCTGGATGAGGGCGGCGGGGAGGCGCTCGGCGCGCAGTCCGTCGTAGTACGACAGGCTGGAGGAGAAGGCGGGGGCGGGGATGCCGGCCTGCGCTGCCTGCACGACGACGCGGCGCCACGCCGCCTGGGCCGTGTTGACGGCGTCGGTGAAGAAGGGCGCGGTGACGAGGGCCACGAGGTTCGGGTTCTCGGCGTAGGCGTCGGTGATGCGGTTCAGGAAGCGGGCGCGGATGATGCAGCCTGCTCGCCAGATCGCGGCGATGTCGCCCTTCTTGATGTCCCAGCCGTACTGCTCGGCGCCGGCGATGATGGCGTCGAAGCCCTGCGAGTAGGCGATGATCTTGGACGCGTAGAGCGCGAGGCGCACGTCCTCGACGAACGCGTCGGCGTCCTCGACCTGGAAGCCGTCGGGGCCGGGGAGGGTGCGGGATGCGGTGCGCTGCTCGAGCTTGGAGGACACGGAGCGGGCGAACACGGCTTCGGCGATGCCGGAGACGGGCACGCCGAGGTCGAGGGCCGTCTGGACCGTCCAAGCGCCCGTTCCCTTGGCGCCGGCGGCGTCGAGGATGACGTCCACGAGTGGCTTCCCGGTGTCGGCGTCCACCTGGCGGAGCACCTCCGCGGTGATCTCGATGAGGTACGACTCGAGCTCGCCCTTGTTCCACTCGGCGAAGATCTCGGCGATCTCGGCGGGGGACTTGCCGGTGCCGCGGCGGATGAGGTCGTAGGCCTCGGCGATGAGCTGCATGTCGGCGTACTCGATGCCGTTGTGGATCATCTTCACGAAGTGGCCGGCGCCGTCGGTGCCGACGTGGGTGACGCAGGGCTCGCCCTCCGCGACCGCGGCGATGGTGCGCAGGATGGGGCCGAGCGTCTCGTACGACTCGGCAGTGCCGCCCGGCATGAGGGAGGGGCCGTTGAGGGCCCCCTCTTCGCCGCCGGAGATGCCGCAGCCCACGAAGTGGATGCCCGTCTCGCGTACGGCTGCCTCGCGGCGGCGGGTGTCGGTGAAGAGGGCGTTGCCGCCATCCACGATGATGTCGCCCGGCTCGAACGCCTCGACGAGCTGGTTGATGACCGCGTCGGTGCCGGCGCCTGCCTGGACCATGATGATCGCGGTGCGGGGCTTCTGGAGTGACGCTGCGAAGTCGGCCACCGACTCGGAGGGCACGAATCCTGCTTCGGGGTGCTCGGCGACGAGCGTGCGGGTGCGCTCGGGGGAGCGGTTGTAGACCGCGACGGTGTTGCCCTCGCGGCTCGCGAGGTTCCTGGCGAGGTTGGAGCCCATGACGGCCATGCCGACAACGCCGATGTTCGCGCTGGGGGACGAGCCGGTTTCCGAGGAGATCGAGGGGGCAGCGTCAGTGGTCATAGATGCGTCTCTTTCAGAGTGGATGCTTGTCTCCCGTCAGGGCGATGCACGGGACACTCCACGGTATTGCACGACGGGCAGTCGTACGCTGACTTGTGGCACGAGCACGGCAACGATTTCCGAACATGACGAAACGTCGCCGAACTCGGCGCACGGCCAGGACCAGATCTGGCGGTGCGCGCGACCGCGAGCACCTAGACAGGGAGACACTCAGTGGCTGATCACGACGCCCGCACGAGAGCCTACGATTTCGGGCGCCCAGACGATGATGGCGACGCCATCACCGACGAGCAGCCGACGACGGCGATGCCGAGGACGCGTGCGACGCCGAGCTCTCCATCCGCTCGCTCGTCGTCGAGTCTCTACGCCGGCAGCGAGGAATCGACCCGCGTCATCCCGCAGCAGGCACCGCCGCCCGCGGTGGCACCCGTCGCTCCGACCCGCACGCCCAAGGAGGGCAGGCAGCAGCCACCCGCCGCGCAGCAGCCGGGGCAGACGGATGCGCGGGGGCAGGCGAACAAGTACGGCCGCGCCCGCGAGTCGGCCAGCCCCAGCGTCTGGGCGCGCATCGGCTCCGTCTTCCTCGCCGTGCCCCTCTACGCCATCTGCGTGGTCGCCTTCAGCGCCATCCCCCTGCTCATCATCGTCTCCGGCGTCTCGTCGTCAGCAGGCAGCTTCATCGGGGACGGTGGGGGAGTCTCACCTGTCTGGACGATGCTCGTCACCATGCTGGCGGCCGTCGGCTTCTTCCTCATGGCACTTACGATGCGACTGTCCGGAACCGGGTCGGTCGTCGCGGGGGCGCTGTCCGTCCTCGCGGGGCTCGCCTCGTTCCTCTTCCACGCCCAGCTCACATCCGCCATCGCCGCCGCGCCGCTGTGGCAGGACCAGCTCGCGACGTTCGCACTGTTCGCGGGCCCTGCATCCGGAATGGCTGTCTCGCTGCTCGCCGCAGAGCTGGTGGTCTTCGGGTTCGCGATGCTGGGTGCCGGCGCCGCCGTGAGCAGCGCTCGCCGCCACGGCTGGCGCAAGGCCGTCGGCTTCTGACGGGGAGCTCAGCCGAGCTTTGCAAGAACGTGCCCACCCGCGCGCTCAATGACGTAAAGTGGGGGGCTGAACTTCGGCGAGGGGCCGTGAGGCCCGTGATCGACGCGGTGATGTGTCCTTGAATGGGCCTCCACACGCTTCCTCAGTCTGTCGAGAACCACCACCAAGGAGACAACATGGCAGAGACCAACAAGCTCAGCGTCGAACTGCGCAACCAGTTCGGCAAGGGTGCGGCACGCAAGATCCGCGCCGCAGGCAAGATTCCCGCGGTCCTCTACGGCCACGGCACCGAGCCCCGCCACCTGACCCTCCCGGGTCACGAGACGATGCTGCTCATCCGCAAGGCGAACGCGCTCATCGAGCTGGACATCGAAGGCGACAAGCAGCTCGCGCTCGTCCGCGACGTCCAGCGCGACCCGGTGCGTCAGATCATCGAGCACCTCGACCTCGCGGTCATCCGCAAGGGCGAGCGCGTCGAGGTCGACGTGCCGCTGCACCTCGTCGGCGACCCGTTCCCCGGCACGATCGCCGTGCAGGACGCGACGACGATCCTCGTCTCGGCCGACGCCACCACGATCCCGAGCTTCATCGAGGTCTCGGTCGAGGGCCTCGAGGATGGCACACTCATCCACCGCGAAGACCTCAAGCTGCCCGAGGGCACCGAGCTGGTCGACCTCGCGGAAGACGCAGAAGAGGTTGCCCTCGTCTCGATCCAGACGCCTCGCGGCGAGGACGAGGACGAGGACGAAGAGTCCGAAGAAGCAGCCGCCGAGTAATCTCGCGTCTGGCGTCGTCGACTCGACGCAACTTCGTCGAAAGGCGGGCGGCTCCGGCCGTCCGCCTTTCGCGTTCCAGAGATCCCACGGGTCGCCGCGCAGCGCATCCCGTCGCATGAAAGGCTTTGCAGCATGGCAGCAGACACCTGGCTCGTGGTCGGGCTCGGCAATCCCGGCGACAAGTACGCGAAGAACCGGCACAACGTCGGTCAGTTCGTCGTGGACGAGCTCGCGAAGCGACTCGGCGCGAGCTTCTCGCGGCACAACAAGGCGAACGCCCGCACCGCCGAGGGGCGCACGGCCCCGGGTGGGCCGAAGCTCGTGCTCGCGAAGTCGAACGGCTACATGAACACCTCGGGCGGGCCGGTCTCGCAGCTCGTCGACTACTACGGGGTCGACGTCGACCACGTGATCGTCGTGCACGACGAGCTCGATCTCCCGTTCGACACCCTCAAGCTGAAGGTCGGTGGCGGCCACGGCGGTCACAACGGCCTCCGCGACATCAGCGCGGCACTCGGCGACCCGAGCTACCTGCGCGTGCGTATCGGCATCGGGCGTCCTCCGGGCCGGCAGGACGCGGCCGACTTCGTCCTCAAGGACTTCGCGGGCAGCGAGCGCGAGGTCCTCCCCGTGCTCGTCGGTGACGCGGCGGACGCCGTCGAGCTGATCGCGAGCGACGGCATCCAGGCCGCTCAGCTGCGCGTGCACACGGCAGCGGGCGCGTGAAGCTCGTCATCCAGCGCGTCACCGAGGCGAGCGTCACGGTCGACGAGCGGACCGTCGGCCGCATCGACGAGCCGGGACTCCTGATCCTCGTCGGCGTCACGCACACCGACACCGACGCGGATGCGGCGAAGCTCGCCCGCAAGGTGCTCGGGCTGCGCATCCTGAACGACGAGAAGAGTGTGCTCGACACCGGCGCTCCGGCGCTGGTCGTCAGTCAGTTCACGCTCTACGGGGATGCACGCAAGGGGCGACGGCCGTCGTGGTCGCTCGCGAGTGGGAGGGCCCACTCGGAGCCGCTTGTCGCCGCGTTCGTCGCGGCCCTCCGGGAGGGTGGAGTGCACGTCGAGACCGGTGAGTTCGGCGCCATGATGAAGGTCGCGAGCGTCAACGAAGGTCCCTTCACCGTGCTCCTCGAATCGGCAGACCTGGCGTAGATCGCCGACAGCGGGACAGCGAGCCTGGGCACTGTAGGAAGTATCTTCGCCTCGGCGCGTACAATTCCCCGAGTGACTCTGCACGGCTTCGTACGCTCCATCCAGTCCACCCCTTCCTTCGAGCGCGCCATGGGGCGGGCCGGTCGTGACACCGACTTCTCGCTCGTCGACGGGGCGAGGGCGCCGCTCATCGCGAACCTCCTCACTGCGCGCCAGGCCGAGCTCGGCGCGGCACCCATGCTGTTCGTGCTCACGGCGACGAGCCGCGAGACCGAGCAGTTCGGCACAGACCTGCAGACGTTCGTCCCGGACGCCCACATCGCCGAGTTCCCCGCCTGGGAGACGCTCCCGCACGAGCGCCTGAGCCCATCGGTCGAGACGACGGGCAAGCGACTGCGCGCGATGCGCGAGCTCACCGAGTGGAAGGCCAGCGAGCGGACGTCTCCGTTCGTGCTGCTCGCCTCCGTGCGCGCCGCCCTGCAGCCGCTCCTGCCCGGTCTCGACGCGGCCACGACCATCCGCCTCGAGCGCGGCTCCCGCGGCAACGATCTCTCGAGCCTCGCCCTGCAGCTCGTCGACCTCGCCTACTCGCGCGTCGACATGGTCACCCGCCGCGGCGAGTTCGCCGTGCGCGGCGGCATCCTCGACGTGTTCCCGCCAGACGCCTCGCACGCGCTGCGCATCGACTTCTTCGGCGACGAGGTCGACGAGATCCGAGTGTTCTCGGTCGCCGACCAGCGCTCGCTCGAGTCAGAGGTCACGGAGGCGCTCATCACGCCGGCGCGCGAGCTGCTGCTGACGGAGAGCGTTCGCCAGCGGGCTCGCGAGATGCAGCACGAGTTCCCGAACCTCCAGCAGATGCTCGCCAAGATCGCCGAGGGCATCCCGTCGGAGGGCATGGAGTCGCTCGCGCCGGCGCTCGTGAGCGAGCTCGTGCCCATCACGAGCTACCTGCCAGAGGACGCCGCCATGGCGGTGCTCTCGCCCGAGCGAGTGGCCACGCGCGCCGTCCACCTCTCCGAGACCAACCACGAGTTCCTCGAGGCCGCCTGGAGCGCGGCGACGGCCGGCGCCGACGCCCCCATCGACCTCAGCTCCGGCGACTTCCTCACCGTCTCAGGGCTGCGGGATGCCCGCGGCGCGAGGCCGTGGTGGTCGCTGTCGCCGTTCCAGTCGCTGGAGATCCCGGAGGAGCAGCTCGACGCGAGCGAGATCCTCGCCGTCAAGATCGAGGGCGACGCCGTGCCGACCTTCGCCGGCAATGCCGACGGCGCCATCGAGCACGTGTCGGCTCTCCTCAAGGACGGCTGGCGGGTCGTCGTCACGAGCCAGGGGCCAGGGCTCGTCGAGCGCGCGAGCCAGCTGCTCTCCGAGCACGGCGACGGGGCACGGCTCGTCGATGAGCTCCCCGACGAACTCGAGACCGGCGTCGCCTACCTGACCCAGTCGCCCGTCTCCACCGGCGTGCAGGTGCCCGGGCAGAAGCTCGCGCTGGTCACCGAGACCGACTTCTTCGGTCGCTCCGTCGGCTACGACTCCAGGCAGCCGAAAAAGCTCGCCAGGCGCCGCACGAACTCGGTCGTCGACCCGCTGCAGCTCAAGGCGGGCGACTTCGTCGTGCACGAGACGCACGGCATCGGCAAGTTCATCGAGCTGCGACAGCGAGAGGTGCAGGCCGGCGGCCGGAACGCCCCAAAGACCGTACGCGAGTACCTCCTCATCGAGTACGCGCCCTCCAAGCGCGGGCAGCCCGGCGACAAGCTCTTCATCCCCACCGAGCAGCTCGACCAGCTGACCAAGTACGTCGGCGGCGAGGCGCCAGCCCTGTCGAAGATGGGCGGTTCCGACTGGTCCGCCGCGAAGGGCAAGGCGCGCAAGGCGGTCCGCGACATCGCCGTGGAGCTCGTGAAGCTCTACAGCACGCGCATGGCGTCGAAGGGCCACGCGTTCGGGCCGGACACGCCGTGGCAGCATGAGCTCGAGGAGGCGTTCCCCTTCGTCGAGACGCCCGACCAGCTCCAGACCGTGGACGAGATCAAGCGCGACATGGAGCGGCCCATCCCCATGGACCGCCTCGTCTCCGGCGATGTCGGCTTCGGCAAGACGGAAGTCGCCGTTCGCGCCGCGTTCAAGGCCGTGCAGGACGGCAAGCAGGTGGTCATCCTCGTGCCGACGACGCTGCTCGTGCGCCAGCACCACGAGACGTTCTCCGAGCGGATGGCGGGCTTCCCCGTCACCATCAAGCCGCTCAGCCGCTTCCAGTCGAAGAAGGAATCCGAGGAGACCATCCGCGGGCTGGCCGACGGCTCTGTCGACATCGTCATCGGCACGCATCGCCTCCTCACCGACTCGATCGCGTATAAGGACGTCGGGCTCATCGTCATCGACGAGGAGCAGCGCTTCGGCGTCGAGCACAAGGACGCGCTCAAGAAGCTCAAAGCCAACGTCGACATCCTCGCGATGAGCGCAACGCCCATCCCGCGAACCCTCGAGATGGCCGTCACCGGCATCCGCGAGATGTCGACCCTCGCGACGCCACCGGAAGACCGGCACCCGATCCTCACGTTCGTCGGCGCCAAGTCCGACCGCCAGGTCGCAGCCGCGATCCGCCGCGAGCTGCTGCGTGAGGGCCAGGTCTTCTACGTGCACAACCGCACCGCATCCATCAACCGGGTCGCGGCCGAGATCGCCGAGCTCGTGCCGGAGGCGCGTGTCGCGGTCGCCCACGGCAAGCTCAGCGAGGCACGCCTCGAGCAGATCATCGTCGACTTCTGGGAGCGCAAGTTCGACGTGCTCGTGTCGACGACGATCGTCGAGACGGGCCTCGACATCGCCAACGCGAACACGCTCATCATCGACGACGCGGAGCGGTACGGCCTCAGCCAGCTGCATCAGCTGCGCGGGCGTGTCGGCCGCGGCCGCGAGCGCGCCTACGCGTACCTGCTGTACGACGGAACGCGTCCGCTCACGGAGACCGCCACCGACCGCCTCGAGACGATCGCCGCGAACAACGAGCTCGGCTCCGGCATGCAAGTGGCGCTCAAGGACCTCGAGATCCGCGGCGCCGGAAACCTGCTCGGCGGCGAGCAGTCCGGACACATCGCGGGCGTCGGCTTCGACCTCTACCTGCGCATGATCGGCGAGGCCGTCAACACGTTCCGCGGCGAGGTCGCGGAAGGCCAGACCGAGCTGCGCCTCGAGATCCCCGTGGATGCACGCGTGCCGGAAGACTACGTCGCGAGCGAGCGACTGCGCCTCGAGGCGTACCAGAAGCTGTCGAGCGCCTCGAGCCCCAACGCGAAGCCCGGCCAGATCGGGCTCGTCCTCGAGGAGCTCCAGGACCGCTACGGCGAGCCGCCCATCGAGGTGCAGCGCCTCATCGAGGTCTCGAAGCTGCGTCGCCTCGCCGTCAAGGCCGGCCTCGGCGAGCTCGTCGTCTTCGGCAAGACGCTGCGCATCGGGCCCGCCGAGCTCAGCGACTCCAAGCAGATGCGCCTCCGCCGCATGTACCCAGGATCGAAGGTCGTCGATGCGACCCATTCGCTCGCCATCCCGGTGCTCGAGGGCCGCGACGGCACCCTGCCGAGCGACGAGGAGATGCTCATCTGGGTGCGCGGCATCCTCACGGCGATCTTCGAGGTGGAAGACGAGACCGTCGAGGTGACGAGCGACGCGGAGGCGAAGTAGCCGTGGCCGACGCGAGCGAGCGGTCTGGGCACTGCGAGCATCCGGAGCTCCTCCGTCTGCTTGAAGTCGTCGGGGCGTTTCGCGGCGACGGCGGATGCGCCTGGTACGAGGAGCAGACGCACGCGACGCTCGTGAAGTACCTCACGGAGGAGACGGCGGAGCTCGTCGAGGCCCTCGAGGACGACAACCCGGCCGACATCAAGGAGGAGCTGGGAGACGTGCTCTTCCAGGTGCTCTTCCATTCCGACATAGCCTCCACGCGGGGGAGCGGCGCGTTCACGCTCGAGGACGTCGCGCGTGAGCAGGCCGACAAGCTCGTGCGCCGCAACCCGCACGTCTTCGGGCCGACCCCGACCCGTGACATCGACGAGATCATCCGCCTGTGGCAGGACGCCAAGGCCGTCGAGAAGCGCGACCGCACGAGCGTGCTCGATGGCGTGCCCCGCGACATGTCGGCGCTTGCGCTCGCCCAGAAGCTCCTCGGGAAGGAGCGCCAGGTCGCCGCGACGGTGTCGCCCGCCGTCGCGGCTGACACCGCATCCGTCGCCACCACTCTCGATTCGGGATGGGGAAATCACCTCGGGATGGAAAACAAACCATCCGGAAGCGAGAAAGCCATCCCGAAACCTGGGGTGGAGGTCGGTACGGTCGGAGCCGACGCGGTCGACGCGGTCAGCGAGGAACTGGAACTTGGGCGGACGCTGCTGGCGCTCGTGCGAGACGCGGATGCGCGGGGCCTCGACGCCGAACGCGCGATGCGGCTCGCGAACCGCGAACTCGAGCAACGCATCCGCGCGGCCGAAACCCGACGCGGCTGATTTCCGTCACCGGCGCCGCCTCACGAGGCCCCGTCCGGCCGCCCCTCGTCCCGGTGCTGCGGCCGCGCATCGCTGCCAGGCAGATGGCCGCTTCTGCCGGCCTCCCGCGAACTGCTGCCAGTCAAGTGGCCGCTTTGGCGCGGCCTAACGGGCTCATCGGCTGGCAGCGTTGGCTCGCGGCGCAGTTGGGCCAGCGCAATGTCAGCGCGTCAGCGTCAGCGTCAGCGCGCCAGGTCAGGTCAGGTCGTGATAGCGCCCGCGAGGTCGCGGGCGAGGGTGCCGCGGTCGGCCACGACGATGTCGTCGAGGTTCTGCCAGGCGGCCGCCTCCCGAAGCAGCAGTGCCGTGCGTTCGGCGATATCGGTGGGCGCATCCGCTTCGCTCCACGCCGATTGCACGCGCAGGATGCGCGACTGGCGGTCGTTCTTCAGGTCGACGCGGCCGACGACGGCGTCGCCGAGGAGGATGGGCAGTGAGTAGTAGCCGTACACGCGCTTGTGGGCGGGGGTGTAGATCTCGATGCGGTAGTGGAAGTCGTGCATCCGCTCCGCTCTCGGCCGGAACCAGACGACGGGGTCGAACGGTGAGAGGAGCGCGGCCGCGTCCATCACGCGTGGGCGGCGGGCGTCCCGGTGCAGCCACGCGAGGCCGGGCTGGCCGTCTTTGCCCCACTCGGCGACTCGCACGGGGAGGACCTCGCCAGAGTCGGCGAGCTCTTCGAGCGCGGTCTTCGTGAGCGCCATCGGCACGCGGAAGTAGTCGGCCAGGTCAGCCGTGGTGCCGATGCCGTGGGCGGCGGCGGCCATCCCGGTGAGTTCGCGGACCGCGTCGCGCGTGCTCACCTCAGCACCACGCACCTCGGCGGGAAGCACTTGCTCGGGAAGCGCGTAGCGTCGCTCGAAGCCCTTGCGGGGGGCTGACGCCAGCTCACCCCACCGGAAGAGGTACTCGAGCACGATCTTGACGTCTGACCACTCCCACCACGATCCGCGCCGTTTGTTGGCCTCGTGCTCGAACTCGCTGGCGGCGAGCGGCCCTCGCTCGCGGAGCTCGGCGCGCAGCCACGCGATCGTCTCCGCGTGGCCCTCGAGGAACTCCGCGCTCTTGCGCCGGTCGCGTTCCGCCTTCTCGCGCATGCGCCACCCGAACAGGGGGAGCGACGCGACCGGGAGCAGCGCCGCCTCGTGGGCCCAGTATTCGGTGAGCCGCGGGGTGCGGCCCGACGCGAGCCGGTCGAGTACGGCTTTGTCGTAGCCGCCGAGGCGCGAGAAGACGGGCATGTAGTGGCTCCGCTCCCACACGTTGACGGAGTCGATCTGCAGGAGGTGGATGCGCGAGAGCAGCGAGCCGAGCTGCCTGGTGCCGACTTCGGTCGCGGCACTGCGGGTACCGAAGCCCTGGGCTGCGAGCGCGATGCGCCGGGCCTGGCCTGCACTGACGAGGGGGAGCTGGGCGGTCATGCCTCGTCACGCCGTTCGAGCGTGATCTCGACGAGGCCGGTCACAGCGCGCCCCCGAATCCGTCGCGTGCGATCATCCTGCGAGAATAGTGCAATGGCTTCTCAGATCACTCCGCCTCGTGGCATGCGCGATTTCCTCCCGGCAGACAAGCGCAGGCGCGAGCGCATCCTCGGCACGATCCGCGAGGTGTACACGAGGCACGGCTTCGACGAGATCGAGACGCCCGTCGTCGAGGACACCGCTCGGCTGCACTCGGGGCTGGGTGGCGACAACGAGAAGCTCTCGTTCGCCGTCATGAAGCGGGCGCTCGACGGGGACGCGCTGGCCGCCGCGGCTGAGGCTGGGGACCCGCTCGCGCTCAGCGACCTCGGCCTGCGCTTCGACCTGACGGTGCCGCTCGCCCGATTCGTCGCGACGCACCGCGGCACGCTGCCCGGCGTCTTCCGCAGCCTGCAGATCGCCCCCGTCTGGCGCGCCGAGCGCCCACAGAAGGGCCGCTACCGGCAGTTCGTGCAGTGCGACATCGACATCATCGGCGAGCCGGGGGCGTTGGCGGAAGTCGAGCTGCTCGTGGCTTCGTCGGCTGCGCTCGTGGAGCTCGGCCTGGACGACTGCACCATGCGAGTCAACGACCGACGCCTGTTGACCGCGCTGCTCGTGCACTGCGGATTCGCGGATGCCGAGCACGGCGCCGCGCTCATCACCATCGACAAGCTCGACAAGATCGGACCGGAGGGGGTCGCCGCGGAGCTCGCGACGATCAACGCGACGGCGGCCCTGCAGCTCGCGGCGGCGCTCGCCACCTGGGCCCCGCTGCTCGAGTCGGGCATCCGCTTCGACCGCGAGACCATCCTCACGAGCCTGCCCGGCGCGCTCCGCGAGGACCCGGCCGTCGTCGAGGTCGTCGACGGCATGGTCGAGATCGCGGATGCTGCTGCCGCTGCTGGCGCGTCGACCCGGCTCGTGTTCGACCCGAGCCTCGTCCGCGGGATGGGCTACTACACGGGCACGATCTTCGAAGCCGCTCACCCCGAGTCCGGTTCTTCGGTCGGTGGCGGCGGTCGGTACGACGGCATGATCGGCCGCTTCCTCGGCCAGGATGTGCCGGCCTGCGGCTTCTCCATCGGCTTCGAGCGCATCGTCGACCTCGCTCAGCTGCCGGAGACGGGGGAGGAGCGCGCAGTCGCGCTGCTCTTCGACAAGCGCGCATCCGTCGCCGACATCGCGAAGGTCAAGGGCGCGGTCGTGCGCTCGGGGGCCTCGCGCGTGCGGGTCGCGAAGAAGCCCAAGAACGTGCGGGGCCTGCTCGCCTCGCTCGCCGAGCAGGGGTTCACGCACGTCGCTCACGTGCGGGATGAGCACGTCGAGGCGCCCGAGACGCTCAGCTTCGAAGCGCTCCAGGACTCGTAGTCTGGCACCTCCGAACGAGGGGGCGTCTTGGGGACGACGAACAGGTACGGGACAGCGGCCGGCGGAAATCGCACGCGGTGGCTGGCGGCTGCCTGCGTTGCCGCGGTCTCAACGGCCTCGCTCAGCGGATGCTCACTGCTGGGCGAGTGGGACGAGCCGTTCGCGTATCACGAGGTCGTGATCCCGGAGTCCGTTGCCGAGCCGGGTAGTCGGTTCGAGTATCAGGAGACCGCGCTGCTCCCGCTCGAGGACGGTCGCGAGGTCGCCGTCACCTTCTCGGTGCTGTCGATCGGTGGTCCGGAGAACGCGGGCCTCGCGGAGATCGGCGACGAGTGGACGCACCCGGAATCGGTGAACGTCGAAGTCGGATTGCAGGGTGACGCGCAAGATGGGACGTCGGCGCTTCCACCGGATCTGGTCGGCATCCTCGACGACGGTTCGGTGGCGCCGCGCGCGACCGTCGACGAAGCGCCTGACGCAGTCGTCTGCGAAGAAGCCCTGGGCGTCCCCAAGCAGGACGAAGCCGACTCGCAGCAGCTCCGCTGCGCTCTCTATCTCGTACCTCCCGGCAGGGCGCTCGAGCAATTGCAGTGGGATCCGGCGGGCGCAGCTGCCGAGTACGCGGAGGACCCGGTGGTGTGGCGGGTCCCGAGCATGGCGGAGCTGATGGCGGGGGAGACTGCCGGGTTGCCGTCGCCCACCCCGTGAGTTCGTCAAGCCCCTCCTTCCTCACGCTCCACCGACCCCGATACACTGACGAAGGACCGCGTCTCTGGCGGTCCGTACGCTACTGATTCGCAAGGAGCATCCTGTGGCCCTTATTGACGTCGTCCACGCCCGCGAGATCCTCGATTCCCGAGGCAACCCAACCGTCGAGGTCGAGGTTCTGCTCGATGACGGATCGACCGGCCGCGCGGCCGTGCCGTCCGGTGCATCCACCGGTGCCTTCGAAGCCTTCGAGCTGCGCGACGGCGACGCCGACCGCTACCTCGGCAAGGGCGTCCAGAAGGCCGTCGAGGCAGTCATCGACGAGATCGACCCCGCCATCGAGTTCTTCGACGCCAGCGACCAGCGCCTCGTCGACGAGGAGCTCAAGGAGCTCGACGGCACCCCGAACAAGAAGCGCCTCGGCGCGAACGCCATCCTCGGCGTGAGCCTCGCGGTCGCCAAGGCTGCAGCCGACTCGGCTGGCCTCCCGCTCTTCCGCTACGTCGGCGGCCCGAACGCCCACGTGCTGCCCGTGCCGATGATGAACATCATCAACGGCGGCGCGCACGCTGACAACGGCATCGACGTGCAGGAGTTCATGATCCTCCCCATCGGTGCAGAGACCTTCAGCGAGGCGCTTCGCTGGGGCACCGAGGTGTACCACCAGCTCAAGAAGACGCTGCACTCCAAGGGCTACGCGACGGGCCTCGGCGACGAGGGCGGCTTCGCCCCCGACCTGCCCAACACGCGTGCGGCTCTCGACCTCATCGTCGAGGCCATCGGCGCGACGAAGTACGAGCTCGGCACCGACATCGTGCTCGGCATGGACGTCGCCTCGAGCGAGTTCTTCAAGGACGGCAAGTACCACTTCGAGGGTGCTGAGGTCTCGGCCGAGGAGATGACGTCCTTCTACGAGAAGCTCGTCGCCGACTACCCGATCGTCACGATCGAGGACCCGCTGGACGAGGACGACTGGTCGGGCTACCAGGCCCTCACCGCCGCCATCGGCGACAAGGTGCAGATCGTCGGCGACGACCTGTTCGTCACCAACCCGGAGCGCCTCCAGCGCGGCATCACCGAGGGCGCGGCCAACTCGCTCCTCGTGAAGGTCAACCAGATCGGCACGCTCACGGAGACGCTCGACGCTGTCTCGCTCGCGCAGCGCGCCGGCTACACGGCGATCCTCTCGCACCGTTCGGGCGAGACCGAGGACGCGACGATCGCGCACCTCGCAGTCGCCACGAACTCCGGGCAGATCAAGACGGGTGCGCCCGCCCGCACCGACCGCGTCGCGAAGTACAACGAGCTCCTCCGCATCGAGGAAGAGCTCGGCGACGCCGCCGTCTACGCGGGACGCAGCGCCTTCCCTCGCCACAAGGCGTAGGCACTGCGCCGCGCTGATCAGCGCGACACACGAACGGGTCGGGGCAAGTCCCCGGCCCGTTCGGCATGATGGAGAGTCGACACGGAGAGGGGGATGAGCATGCCCAACTCGACAGGCAAGTCCGGCGCAGGCAGGAAGACGGGCGCAGCGGGCGATTCGAGCACCAGCGCGGGTTCGCGAGCTGGCTCGAAGTCCACTCCGAACACGACGTCGAAGACGCGGCCAGCAACTGCCGCGCCACCGAAATCGAACGCGAAGGCCAAGTCGAGCGCGAAGGCCAAGTCGAGCGCGAAGCCGAAGTCCAAGCCCCGCGCCAAGTCCACGTCGACGTCGCCCCGCACATCCGGGCAGGGCGCTTCCGGCTCGCGCAGCCGCATCCCGACCGTGCGCCCGAACGGCGCGACCGTGCTCGTCGCCCTCGTGGTGATCCTCGGCATCGCCGTGCTCGCGCCCACGGCCCAGCGCTACATCGCGCAGCGGCAGTACGTGGCGCAGCTGCAGGCCGAGCTCACCCAGACGCAGCAGAGCGTGGACGAGATCGCCACTGAACGCGACAGGTGGAGCGACCCCGCGTACATCCAGTCGCAGGCACGCGGTCGACTCCTCTTCGTCATGCCGGGGGACACGAGCTACCTCGTGCTCGACCCGCCGGCGACCACCAAGCAGCAGCATAGCAACATCAGCACCGACCTCCACGAGACGCAGTCAAGCTGGCTCGACAGCTTCGCCGAGTCGCTCGTGACCGCGGGCACGGCCCCGGCGCCGACTCCGACCGACTAGCAGCAGACGCACCACCACGATCAGTGGATGCGCGTGAACGCGCATCCGCCCGCACAGCCGAAAGCGACCAATGCTCGAGTACTCAGAAGCCACCGAACGCGATCTCGACGTCATGCGCGAGCAGCTCGGCCGCCCCATGCGGGGGGTCGTCGGCATCGGCGCGCGCTGCGCGTGCGGCAACCCGACCGTCGTCGTCACCCGCCCGCGCCTTTCCGACGGCACGCCGTTCCCCACGCTCTACTACCTCTCCCACCCGGCCGCGACCATCGCCATGTCGCAGATCGAGGCAGACCAGATCATGCCAGAGATGCAGCAGCGCCTCAGCGAGGACGACGAGTTCCGGGCCGCCTACCTCGCCGCGCACGAGCGCTACCTGGCGGAGCGCGAATCCCTCGAGGTCGTCGAGGAGATCTCGGGCGTCACCGCGGGGGGCATGCCGACACGCGTCAAGTGCCTGCACGCGCTCGCCGCCCATTCGCTGGTCGCGGGGCCCGGTGTGAACCCGGTCGGCGACTGGGCCCTCGAGCTGTCAACGTGGTCACCGCAGCGCTGCGTGTGCGCCAACCCCGGTGATGCACTCACCGGTGATGTGCAGGAGTAGACTTGACAAGGTTTTCCTCGCCCAACCATCGCATGCAGGGAGTACAAGTACGTGACTAAGATTCTCATCGTTGGCGGAGGTTACGCCGGCTTCTACACGGCATGGCAGCTCGAGAAGCAGCTGAACCCGGGCGAAGCCCAGGTCACGGTTGTCGACCCACTGCCGTACATGACGTACCAGCCGTTCCTTCCCGAGGTCATCAGCGGAAACATCGAGCCGCGTCACGCGGTCGTCTCGCTGCGACGTCACCTCAAGCGCTCGCGTGTCATCACGGCTGAGGTCACGAACATCGACCACGCCACGAAGACGGCGACCATCACGCCTGAGATCGGTGAGCCCTACACGGTCAACTACGACATCATCGTGGTCACCGCGGGTGCTGTGTCGCGCACGTTCCCGATCCCGGGCATCGCCGACAACGCCATCGGCGTGAAGACGGTCGAAGAGGCCACGTGGATCCGCGACACGATGATCGACAATTTCAACAAGGCGTCGACGATGGCCCCCGGCCCGGAGCGCACGCGCCTCCTGACCTTCGTGGTCGTCGGCGGCGGCTTCGCCGGCATCGAGTCGTTCGCTGAGATGCGCTCGCTCGCGACCGCGCTGCTCGAGGACTACCCGTCGCTGCAGTTCGACGACGTGCACTTCCACCTCATCGAAGCCGCCGGGCGCATCATGCCCGAGGTCTCCGAGGACACGGCTCTCTGGGTCATCAAGAACCTCGCCGAGCGCGGCGCGACCGTGCACCTCAACACGCAGGTCACCTCTGCTGTCGACGGTGTCGTCGAGACGTCGGCCGGCGACAAGTTCCCCACGGACGTCATCGTCTGGACGGCTGGCGTCATGGCTGCTCCGATCATCAAGAGCAACAGCGACCTCCCCGTCGACGAGCGTGGACGCCTCCGCGCCCGCGCCGACCTCCGGGTCGAGGGCGACAACGGCATCGTGCAGGACGCCTGGGCGGCCGGCGACGTGTCCGCTGTCCCGGACCTCTCCGGTGGCGGAGTCGGCGGCTTCTGCGTGCCGAACGCGCAGCACGCGGTTCGCCAGGGCAAGCTCATGGCCTCGAACCTCGTCGCAACGCTTCGCGGCGGAACGCCGAAGGACTACTACCACGAGAACATGGGCGCGGTTGCCGGCCTCGGTATCGGCGTCGGCGCCTTCCAGTCGGGCACCTTCGCCCTGACCGGCGTGCTCGCCTGGCTCGCGCACCGCGGCTACCACGACCTCGCGATCCCGACCGTCGAGCGCAAGATCCGCGTCCTCACGGGCTGGATCAACAACTTCGTGCTCGGCCGCGACTTCGTTTCGCTCAGCGCCCGCGAGACGCCTCGCGCCGGCTTCGAGCGGTTCGCTTCGCGTCCCCGCCCGGCCGTCGCCGAGGCGAAGAAGGACGCGCCTGAGAAGCTCCCCGCGTCGAGCGAGCACGGCGGCGGCAAGCCCGCGGCGCCGTCGGACAAGCCGGCTGCTGACACGAGCGGCAAGAACGCTGCCGAGAAGGTCACGGCTGAGGCAGGTTCGGCCGCCCCCAAGCCCGCCGCCCGCTCGGCGAAGGCTCCCGCTGGCGACAGCAAGTAGCGACGCTCGTCGGGGCCGCCTCATCTCCGGATGCGGCGGCCCCGACGTGTACGCCCCACTAGCCCAATTGGCAGAGGCAGAAGACTTAAAATCTTTCCAGGTCAGGGTTCGAGTCCCTGGTGGGGCACTCCGCTGGTTCTCTGCGTGATTCGAGGTCCGCGTGGCAAGGCGGGCTTGTTGCGCGCCATACTGGCGTCATGCCGATTCTGAACAAGGACATGACCCTCTGCATCTCGCTCGCCGCCCGGCCGTCGAATCTCGGGACGCGCTTCCACAATTTTCTCTATGACGAGCTCGGCCTGAACTTCATCTACAAGGCCTTCACCACGGAGGACATCGAGGGTGCCGTTCGCGGAGTTCGTGCACTCGGTATCCGCGGCTGCTCGGTGTCGATGCCGTTCAAGGAAGCCGTCATCCCGCTCGTGGACGAGCTGGACGCGTCAGCGCTCGCGATCGAGTCGGTCAACACGATCGTGAACGACGGAGGAAAGCTCGTCGCCTCCAACACCGACTACGAAGCGATCGCCGCTCTCATCGCGGAGCACGACATCCGCCCGTCGCTGCCCGTCGTCGTGCGCGGGGCGGGCGGCATGGCGAAGGCCGTCGTGGCCGCGTTCCGGGATGCGGGCTTCGCGGATGTCACGGTCGTCGCGCGCAACGAGACGACAGGCTCCGCGCTCGCCGAGAAGTACGGCTTCCGGTGGCAGGCCGCCGACCCGTCGCCTGGCCCGTTCGCCCTCGTCAACGTCACCCCGCTCGGCATGACGGGTGCCGACGAGGGGGCGCTGTCATTCAGCGAGGAGCACGTTGCCGCAGCCGAGCTCGTCTTCGATGTCGTCGCGTTCCCCGCGGAGACCCCGCTCATCCGCCTCGCACGTGCTCGTGGAGTCCCCGTGATCACGGGCGCGGCCGTGGCTGCCCTGCAGGCCGCGCGGCAGTTCGAGAAGTACACGGGGACCACGATCACCGCCGATCAGGTGGAGCGTGCCGCCGCATTCTCGCGGCAGGCCATCTAGGCGGTGATCGCTGCTCGGCGTCCGACGCGCTCAGGCCGCTGGGCACCGAGCATCGCGTGCACGATCATGTCCTCGTCGAGCAGCTCGGAGCGGCCTTCGAGCGCAGTGCGTCCGTTGGCGAGGACCACGACCCGGTGGCTCCACTGCAGGAGCTCCGTCATGTCGGTGCCGAGGAACACCACCGCGGTGCCGGTCTCGGCGAGGCTGTGGAGGAACGCGAACACGGACCGTCTGGCACCGACGTCGACGCCCTGCGTCGGGTGCGCCAGCACCAGGACGCTGCCGCCGCGTTCCACGGCGCGGATGAACTCGGCTTTCTGCTGATCGCCGCCGGAGAGCTCATCGAGCGCGGCGTGGATGTTCGTCGTATTGATGCGCAGACGGTGCACCAGGTCGATCATCTTCCGAGCCCGCGTGATCTCGGCGCTGAGCGAGCTGTCGGCCGGGTCGACGCCCTGGCTGAGGCTCCGGTCCGAGTCGAACGAGGGAACGGCGTCCGGGAGGAAGCTCACTCCGTGCGCTTCCGCGGCCCCTGACTCCGTCAGATCGACCGGCTCGCCGAACAGCTCCACGTGACCTTGCCCGGGGTGCTGGGCGCCGCCGAGGATCTCGATGAGCTGGCGGACGCCCGAGTCGTGTGTGCCGGTGATGCCGACGACCTCGCCTTGGCGGACATGCAGATCGACGCCGTGCAGAAGCTGGCCGTCTCCGACGCCGAAGGCAGCGAGTGCCGCGCGATGAGCGTCATCGGCGGCGACCGCGAGCGTCGCATCGGATTCCGGCAGCTCGCCCAGGAGCATGATCGTGAGCTCTTCCGAGCTGAGTCCCGCGATGGGGGTGTCGATGGCGATCCTGCCCTCGCGGAGCACGAGAACACGGTCGACGATGGACTGCACCTCGTCCATCCGGTGCGTGATGTAGAGGATGCCGCGTCCTTGCCCGGCAAGCTGGCGCAGGACCCGGTGGAGCAGCGCGATCTCGTGATCTGCGAGCGTGACGGCCACCTCGTCGATCACCACGAGCTGTGCCTCCTCGGCGAGCATGCGCACGACCTCGACGAGCGCGCGTCGACCACGATCGAGCTCGCTGACCATGGCGCAGAGGTCCAGCTCGGCACCGGTCTGGTCGAGCAGCTCGGTCGCGCGTTCGAGGACCTCCTCGTGCGCTTCGCCCGCCCGGTAGGTGTTCCGGAAGAGCGCCTGCGCAACCGTCAAGCCGGTCGGCGGTTCCGCGTTCTGCGTGATGACGCCGACTCCGCATGCCTGCGCTTCGTCGAGCGACTCCGGCGCGTACGGCTCGTCGCCGAGAATCATGGTTCCGGAATCGAGCTGGTGTCGTCCGACGAGCGTGTTGACGAGCGTGCTCTTCCCGGCCCCGTTGACCCCGATCAGGCCGACGATCTGACCTCGGTACAGGGTGAGGTCGATGTCTCGAAGTACGTGCCGGTTGCCGTACGAAGCGGTCGCATCAGTCATATGCACAAGAGTGTCCATCGTTCCCCCTCGATAGCTCTGCGACGCGTGATTCTGGGATCGACAACGCGCCGTTCGTCCGCCCCCTCCGCAGCGAACTGCGAACTCGGACGAGCCAAATCTATACGATCGCTGACCTCTGCCGCGTGTTTCTGGGGTCCAGGTGTACGTTATGGTCATGTCGGCTGCCGTCGGCAGCCAACACCGACTGGATCTTCGATGCGGCTGAGGTTTGACGTGCGGACACCCGATTCACTGCCATGGTGGCGGCGCTTCCTGGGCCTGGCTGCCGCGGATGTCACGGCCGGGTCTGGAGCTGCGACTGCTGCGGAGCATTCTCCGGGACGCATGAACGATGGCTCGGATGCGTTGGGGAATCTGGTCGGCAAGGGGGAGTCGGACGACGAAACTGCTTCGGAATGGACGATAACGCAGGACGATCTTTCGCCTGCCGTTCCTGAAGGTGTGGAGTCGGCGACTCGAAACGCAAAGGGGAAACACCACATGAGTTCACTCGACGAAGCCATCAGGCAGCTGCTCAGCATCGAGGGCGCCACCGGCGCTGCGATCGTCGACTATGCCAGCGGCATGGCGCTCGCGCAGGGCGGCAATCCGTCCTTCGACCTCGGCATCGCGGCCGCCGGCAACTCCAACGTCGTGCGGGCGAAGCTCGCGACGATGAGCGAGCTCGGCGTCACCGACGAGATCGACGACATCCTGATCACGCTGAGCTCGCAGTACCACCTGATCAACGTGCTCAACACGCAGGGGTCGAACGGCCTGTTCATCTACCTCGTGCTGAGCCGTACGAGCGCGAACCTGGCGCTGGCGCGGCACAAGCTGAAAGCGGTCTCGTCGCAGATCGCGGTGTGACGGCCGGCGACGGGCGCGCGGAGGGGTGACCAATGGTCGCCCCTCTTTGCGCCGAGCAACGTTCTTGTACTGCGTCCACAATATGCGACACTGGTGCCATGATGCATGTGCTGACACCGGGATTCGGGCCAGAGGCCGTCGAGTACGCCGAGGCGTTCGGGATGCAGCGCGCGCTGCACGCCGAGCGGGTCGCCGGTTCGCGCGCTGACACGGTCGTCCTGCTCGAGCACCCGAGCGTCTACACCGCCGGGCGGCTGACACGGGCCAGTGAGCGTCCCGTGGACGGGACACCGGTCGTTGATGCAGACAGGGGCGGCCGTCTGACCTGGCACGGGCCGGGCCAGCTCGTCGGGTATCCGATCGTGCGGCTTCCGGAGCCGATCGATGTCGTGGCGCACGTCCGTCGGCTCGAGGTGGCGCTCATCGAGCTGATCGGCGAACTCGGCGTCGTCGGCCGCCAAGTGGCCGGACGGTCGGGAGTTTGGGTGGGACCTGAGGATGCACCTCGGAAGATCGCCTCGATCGGCGTCCGCGTGGTCGAGGCGTGCACCATGCACGGCTTCGCCCTGAACTGCTCGAACGAGCTCGAGCCGTTCCAGCGCATCGTGCCGTGCGGGATCAGCGACGCAGGCGTCACCTCCCTGAGCGTGGAGCTCGGACGGGTGGTCACGCCGGCTGAGATCGCCCCACGAGTCGCCGAGCTGCTCACCGAGCACCTCGTCATCCGAAACGAGGTCGCGGCATGACGATCAAGCCCGAGGGGCGGAAGCTGCTCCGTGTCGAGGCGCGCAACGCGGCGACGCCGATCGAGCGCAAGCCGGAGTGGATCAAGACGAGAGCCAGGATGGGGCCCGAGTTCACGAGGGTCTCCGAGCTTGTGAAGGAGGGCGGCCTGCACACGGTCTGCCAGGAGGCAGGCTGCCCCAACATCTACGAGTGCTGGGAAGACAGAGAAGCCACGTTCCTCATCGGGGGATCGCAGTGCACGCGCCGGTGCGACTTCTGCCAGATCGACACGGGCAAGCCAGCTGAGTACGACACCGACGAGCCGCGGAGGGTCGCTGAATCGGTGACCGCGATGGGGCTTCGCTACGCGACGGTGACGGGCGTCGCGCGAGATGACCTGCCTGACGAAGGTGCATGGCTTCATGCGGAGACCGTGCGGCGCATCCACGCCGACAACCCGGCAACAGGCGTCGAGATCCTCGCGACGGACTTCTCCGGAAACCCGGAGCTGCTCGCGGAGGTCTTCTCGTCGCGGCCGGAGGTGTTCGCACACAACGTCGAGACCGTGCCGCGGATCTTCAAGCGCATCCGCCCCGCGTTCCGCTATGAGCGGTCGCTCGGCGTCATCACCCAGGCGAGGAACGCGGGCCTCGTCACGAAGTCCAATCTGATCCTCGGCATGGGGGAGGAGCGCCATGAGATCGAGCAGGCGCTCGCCGACCTCCGCGAAGCCGGCTGCGACATCATCACGCTCACGCAGTACCTGCGCCCCAGCCCACGACACCTGCCGGTGGCCCGGTGGGTGAAGCCGCAGGAGTTCGTCGAGCTGAAATCGGTCGCCGAGGAGATCGGCTTCCTCGGCGTCCTGGCCGGCCCGCTCGTGCGGTCCTCGTACCGTGCGGGGCGCCTGTGGGCGCAGGCTGCTCGGCGCCGGGGGATGCCCATCCCCGAGCACCTGCGGCACCTCGCGGAGTCGGCGTCCAGTGAATTCGCTCAGGCGGTGAGCTGACCCCGCCGCCTCGCAGTCGATGCGGGATACCATTCCGGCATGCTCGAAGTCTGGATCGCCGTCGGAGCCGTGCTCCTCATCGTCATTGCCATCGCCGTGTACGCGGTCGCCACGAGCCGCGCGTTGAAGCGGCTGCAGACGCGCGTGGATGCAGCCTGGACTGACATCACCGCGCAGCTCGTTGCCCGCGAGGAGCTCCTGCCGCAGCTCGAGAGCAGCGTGCGGACGTTCGCGACGCACGAGGACAAGGCCTTCGCCGCGTTCGCCGAGGCGCGTCAGGTCAGCTCGCAGGCGCAGACCCCTGAAGAAGTGAGCGCCGCAGAGAACGGGGTGCAGGGCGCGCTCCGCGGTCTCTTCGCCGCCGCAGAGGCCTACCCACAGCTGCAGGCGAGTCGGGAGTTCCTGCAGCTGCAGTCCGACCTCGTCGACGTGGAGAACCGCATTCAGGCATCGCGTCGCTTCTACAACGGAGGCGTTCGCGAGTACAACACCAAGGTCAAGGTGTTCCCCAACAATCTCGTCGCCGGCCCGCTCCATTACGAGCAGCGCTCGTTCTTCGAGGTGGCCGACCGTGCCGCCATCTCGCAGCCCCCTCGGGTGCAGTTCTAGTGGCACCGACGCGCCCGCGGGCGCTCCTAGTATTGAGCCTATGACCGAACGAGACCTCGACGAGACGACCGCCACGGCGGCCTCGGCGAGAACCGGCTCCACACTGGCGCAGAACCCCTCGCCAGCGCTGCGCAACGAGAGCGAAGACGAACTCGTCCCACGCGGTCTTCGCATCGGCGCCGCCTGGGCCTGGCGCAGCGTGGCCATCCTGCTCGCACTCATCCCGCTCGGCTGGCTCGTGACCCAGGCGTCGCTGCTCGTCATCCCCCTGCTCGTGGCCGCGCTGCTCGCATCGCTGCTGGCCCCACTCATGAAGTGGCTGGTGGGGAGCGGGCTGCCGCGCTGGGCCGCGCTCATCCTGTCGCTCATCGTGCTGCTGGTCGCCATCGGCACCCTCATCACGCTGGTCATCAGCCAGTTCGCGCAGGGGTTCAACCTCGACCTCGGAAAGCTCGAGGCGCAATACCAGCTGGCCCTGCAGTTCCTCAGGGACTCCCCGCTGCACGTCACCGAGGAACAGGTCGATGCGGGGCTGAGCGAGATCGTCGGCTGGGTGCAGTCGAACGTCAACTCCATCGCGTCGCAAGCGGTCTCGGTCGGGTCGAACGTCGCCGCCTTCCTCGCGGGGACGCTCGTCACCGCGTTCGCGCTGATCTTCTACCTGCTCGACGGTCGCAGCATCTGGCTCTTCATCGTGTCGATCTTCCCGAAGAAGGCGCGCGCCGCCATCGACGGAGCGGGGCAGCGTGGGTGGATCTCCGTGGGCCACTACGTGCGCGTGCAGGTGCTGGTCGCCCTCATCGATGCTGTCGGCATCTACCTGGGCGCCGTCATCCTCCAGGTGCCGTTCGCGCTGCCGATCGGCGTCATCGTGTTCCTCGCCTCGTTCGTGCCCTACATCGGAGCGATCTCGGCGGGCACGATCGCCGTCGCGGTCGCCCTGGCGTACAACGGCTTCCTCAACGCCCTCATCATGCTGATCGTCGTCGTCGCCGTCATGCAGATCGAGTCGCACATCCTGCAGCCGCTGATCATGGGCAGCGCCGTCAAGCTGCATCCGCTCGCCGTGCTGCTGTCGGTGAGCGCCGGAACCATCTTCGGCGGCATCGCCGGTGCCGTCTTCGCGGTCCCGCTCGTCGCCGCGGGCAAGGTCATGGTCCAGTACATCTCGCGGGGCTCCTGGCGAGACGAACCCGACCCGACCAAGCTCACCAAGCCCCCAACACCGCAGCGCGAGAAGTCGCAGCGCGAACAGAAGGCAAGCACGGTATGACCGCTCCCATCATCACGCTGGACCAGATCGTCGCGGCACGCGAAATCGTGCGGCAGGTCATCTCGCAGACGCCCATCGACTCGGCACGCTTCCTGTCGGAGAAGCTCGGCTCGCCTGTGCTGCTCAAGTGCGAGAACATGCAGCGCACCGGGTCGTACAAGATCCGCGGCGCCACGTACCGCCTCTCGCAGCTGAGCGAGGAGCAGCGGTCTCGCGGAGTCGTGGCGGCCTCGGCAGGAAACCATGCGCAGGGCGTCGCGTTCGCTGCGCGAGAGCTCGGCATCAAGGCGACCATCTTCATGCCAGTAGGCGTGCCCCTCCCCAAGCTGCAGGCCACGCGCGGATACGGCGCCGACGTGGTCCTGACCGGTGTCAACGTCGCCGACGCTCTGGTCGCTGCGAAGCAGTTCGCGGTCGACACGGGAGCGGAGTTCATCCACCCGTACGACCACGCCGACATCATCACGGGGCAGGCCACGCTCGCGCTCGACATCCTCGAGCAGGCACCCGACGTCGACACGATCATCGTGCCCATCGGCGGGGGCGGCCTCATCTCGGGCGTCAGCGTCGCGGCGTCGCTCCTCGGCGAGCAGCGTGGTCGGCCGATCCGCATCATCGGCGTGCAGGCCGCGAACTCCGCGCCCTTCCCGGTCTCACTCGAGGCGGGCTACCCGGTGAAGATCCAGGCGCGACCGACGATCGCCGACGGCATCGCCGTCGACGTGCCAGGGGACATCACGTTCGAGGTCGTCCGCAACCTCGTGGATGAGGTGGTCACGGTCTCCGAGGACGACATCTCGCGGGCGATCCTGCTGCTCGTCGAGCGCGCCAAGCTCGTCGCCGAGCCAGCCGGGGCGACTGCCGTCGCGGCGATCCTCGCCGGCAAGATCAAGGACGCGGGCACGACCGTCGCGATCCTCTCGGGCGGCAACATCGACCCGCTCATGCTCGAGAAGGTGCTGAGCCGCGGCCTCGCCGCATCCGATCGCTACCTGAAGCTCGTCATCGAGCTGCAGGACGTTCCGGGTCAGCTCGCGCTCATCGCGAAGACCATCAGCGAGGTCAACGCGAACGTGGTCGAAGTCCTGCACACACGCCACAACAAGGGCCTGCAGGTGAGCCACGTCGAGCTCGAGGTCTCCGTCGAGACGCGCGGCACCGAGCACTCCCATCAGGTGATGGATGCGCTTCGCGCGCTCGGCTACCAGCCGCGCACGAGCCGGGACGCGGCTCCGATGCCGTGACCCGAGCATCCGGCGCGCAGCCCTGACACAGAAGAGGACCTCCCACGGGAGGTCCTCTTCTGCTGCACCGCGTGCGCGCTGCGGCTGGCGCCTACGGGTGGAAGGTCTCGACCTCGACGATCTCGACGTCGATGGAGTTGCCGTTCGGCGCCTCGTAGCTGGTGGATGCGCCGACTGCGAGGCCCAGGATGGAAGCCCCGAGCGGGCTCTCACCCGAGTACACGCGCAGCTGCGTCTGCGAGGCCATCTCGCGGCTGCCGAGGAGGAACTTCTGCTCCTTGCCGCCGATCTTGGCCGTCACGACCGTTCCGGTCTCGACGATGCCGGATGCTTCCGGCGCTTCGCGGACCTCGGAGTTCTTCAGCATCGTCTCGAGCTGGTTGATGCGGGCCTCGATCTTGCCCTGCTCGTCCTTCGCCGCGTGGTAGCCGGCGTTCTC
Organism: Pseudoclavibacter sp. JSM 162008; assembly: GCF_041366455.1. Classification (NCBI taxonomy): domain Bacteria; kingdom Bacillati; phylum Actinomycetota; class Actinomycetes; order Micrococcales; family Microbacteriaceae; genus Pseudoclavibacter; species Pseudoclavibacter sp. JSM 162008. The sequence continues at coordinate 106,178 of NZ_JBEWYX010000010.1, read as the reverse complement.
CTTGAGGTCGCCGTCTTCGCGCGCCTCTTCGATGCGCTTGGCGATCTCTTCACGACCGTTCACGGCGAGCTCGTCGAGCTCCGCCTTGAGCCGGTCATACGTCTCCTGGGTGAGCCAGGTCACCGATGGGTTAGCCATGCTGGAACTCCTTGTGCAGCCGGATACGACCAAAGCCCTGACGCGAGTCAGGGCCTCAGTCACCATTCTACGGCAACCAGCATTCCTTCACCAAAGCCGTCGTGCCGGCCTTCGTCGTCCGGACCTGGACATTCAGCACTTGGGACGCCTCGTCGGTGGGTGGGACGTCCACGACGTCCCAGCCGACGACTGCCTGCTGCTCGTCGCGGATCTCGATGGCGCAGGTCACCTCGGTGCCTGCCGGGGCCGTGATGCGGTAGTCGAAGCTCACGTTCGCGTCGTCCAGGATGGAGAACCGGACGGTGTCGGCGCGGATCGCCGAGGAGGAGACCGGGCCGACGGTCGTCGTCGCCCAGAATGCGACGACCGCGATGACGAAGATGCCGACCACCATCCAGATCCAGCGTTCCGGCTTCTTCTCGGAGCGGGGGGCGCGCGCGCCATATCGATCGACGAGATCAGCGCGGGATGCGAGGTCGGCTGCGGGGGTGGCCGCGGCGACGGTTTCGCGTTCAGCTGACACTGGGGGTTCCTCTCGGCGGGAGGGCGTGCACGGCCAGAAACTGGCGGCCGCGCGAGATAGGCTCTCTACCTAGGTTAACGTTCCACGAGGAGACCAGTGACACTTCGACTGATGGCGGTCCACGCCCATCCCGATGACGAGTCCAGCAAGGGTGCAGCGACCTACGCCGCGTACCGTGCGAGGGGTGCCGAGGTCATGGTGGTCAGCTGCACCGGTGGCGAGGCTGGCGACATCCTCAACCCGGGGCTCGAATCCGTCTTCCACGCGCAGCGTGACCTCGCGGGCCTCCGCCGCGTCGAGATGGCCGCCGCGCAGGAGTTCCTCGGCGTCGAGCACCGCTGGCTCGGGTACGTCGACTCCGGGATGGCGTCGGAAGACGGCTCGCTGCCCGTGAACTCGTTCGCGAGCATCCCACTCGACATCTCCGCGCGGCCGCTGCTGCGCCTCGTCCGTGAGTTCCGCCCGCACGTGCTCGTCACGTACGACGAGAATGGCGGCTACCCGCACCCAGACCACATCCGCACGCATGACGTCTCCATGCGCGTCTGGCGCGAGTCCGGACTCGCCTCGCACCCCGAGCTCGGCGCACCCTGGCGCATCTCGAAGCTCTACTACGACCGCACCATGAACGGCAAGCGGGCGGACAGCCTCCTGCAGCACATCAAGGGACTCGACCCGGAGTCGCCGCTCCTCGAGCGCCTCGAGCAGATGCTCGCCTGGATGCGCGACAAGCCCAGCAACGTCACGACCCAGATCCAGATCGACGAGTTCTTCGACGCCCGCGACTCGGCCCTGCGTTCGCACGCCAGCCAGGTGGCGCCGGATAGTGGCTTCTTCGCGATTCCACGCGACATCGAGGCGGCGGCCTACCCGTACGACGACTTCGAGCTGGTGGACTCACGCGTTGATGCGCCGACGCCGGAGACCGACCTGTTCAGCGGTGTCGACGAGCGCAATGACGACAAGCAGCGCTCCCCGGGGGCTTCCGCGTGATGCTCGTCGCGCAGGCCCAGACCTGGATGCTGACACTCGCCGCGACCGCGCCGACGCCGGGGGAGGAACTGCCTTTCAACCCGGATGACGTGACCCCGGGCCCGCTCGGCTTCTTCGTCTTCATCTTCGTCGCGGTCGCGACCGGACTGCTCGTGATGGACCTCATCCGCCGGACGAGCCGCGTCCAGGCGAGAGCGCGCATCCGCGAGCAGCTGCAGGCCGAGGTCGCTGCGGGCAAGGCCGCGGACGCTGCGGCCGCTGCGGGGCCGGCAGGCTCGGGCGCCGTGGCGACGGGAGATGCCCACCCGGACGGACAGGCCGCACCGGACGCAGAGCAGGCCGCAGGCGAGAAGAAGATCGCCGACTAGGTCCGTCCGGTCAGCCGGTGAAGACCGGCGGGTCGATGCACAGCAGCAGGATGCCCGTCCACTGGCTCAGGAACGCGAGCACCGTGAAGACATGGAACAGCTCGTGGAAGCCGAAATGGCCCGGCCAGAAGTTCGGACGCCTGAGCGCGTAGAAGACCGCGCCGACGGTGTAGAAGAGACCTCCGACGACGATGAGCACCACCGTCGCCACGTTGACAGCCGCGATATCGCCGAGGTACGCGACGGCCGCCCACCCGAGTGCGATGTACAGCGCCACGTAGAGCCAGCGCGGCGCGCCGATCCAGAACACGCGGAAGCAGATGCCGAGCAGCGCGGCGACCCAGACGACTGCGAACAGCGGCCACCCCTTCTCCGGTGGCAAGGCGACGAGCGCGATGGGCGCGTACGTCCCCGAGATGAGCAGGAAGATGTTGGCGTGGTCGAAGCGCTTGAGCGCGACACGAGCCTTCTCGCTCCAGTTGAAGCGGTGGTAGAGCGCTGAGATGCCGAACAGCAGCCACGAGCAGAGCGCGTAGAGCGCGCAGGCGAGCTTCGCGGTGGTGCCCTCGGCGAGCACGATGAGCACGATGCCGGCAACGACCGACACGGGAAGCGTGCCGGCGTGCACCCAGCCGCGCCAGGACGGTTTCGCCTCCACGACGGGAGCTCCCGACTCTGCCTCGAGCACCGGCAGGTGCACCGTAGGCTCCGGCCCCGGGTCGAGTTCATCGTCTGCGTGATGTTCTGAAGCCACCCTCGAACTCTACGCGGCCTCGTGCACGTGTATCCGACCCGGGGTCCGGTACGTTGGCTGAACCATGTCGATGATTCCCACCAGCTTGCGGAGCTTCCTGTACGGGCTGTACACGAGGCGTCTGCGTCGATCTCTGCACGGACGTCCCAAGCCGAAGCACGTCGCGATGATCATCGACGGCAACCGGCGCTGGGCCAGGCAGCTCGGCCTGCGCGACGCCGCGCAGGGGCACGCGGCGGGCGCGGCCAAGATGATGGAGTTCCTCGCCTGGTGCGACCGGGAGGGAGTGCAGGTCGTCACGCTCTACCTGCTCTCGAACGACAACCTCAAGAACCGCAGCAGCGAGGAGCTCGACGCCCTCATCGACATCATCGAGAAGCTCGCGGTGCAGATCGCCGACAACGCGCGCTGGCGAGTGCACCACGCGGGGTCCTCGGAGCATCTCCCAGCCGGGCTCGGGGCGACGCTCGAGCGCCTGCAGCGCGACACGGCCCAGCGCCGTGGCATGCACGTGAACCTTGCCGTGGGGTACGGAGGCCGCAGCGAGATCGTCGACGCGATGCGGCGGATCGTGCGAGCGCACGCAGCAGACGGGGGCGATGTCGCCGCACTCGCGGACATCCTCACCCCCGATCTCATCGCGGAGCACCTCTACACAGGCGGGCAGCCAGACCCCGACCTCGTGATCCGCACCTCGGGTGAGCAGCGGCTCAGCGACTTCATGCTGTGGCAGTCGGCCCACTCGGAGTTCTACTTCGTCGAGGCGCTCGGGCCGGACCTACGAGAGGTCGATTTCCTGCGCGCCCTGCGCGACTTCGCTTCGCGCCAACGCCGCTACGGACAGTAGCGGCCGCGCTCCCAGACACGAGCCAAGATTTAACGTTCGCCTGCGCGTGGCGTGCGCGGCATCGTCGTACGTTAATGCCATCAGGTACGGTGCCTGATCGAAACGGCCACAGGTTCCCGAAGTTCGTTTCACCCTACCGAGTGCCCCTGTGGTCGGAACGTAACCCAACGACGAGCGAGAGCTTGGCGAAGGAGCGGAACTGCCGTGACACCCGCACAGCGCAACACCGACCACCTCGAGAACGAGGAAGGGAGCGCCGTGCACGTCGCGGTTCCCGACACCGCGACCTCGACCCGCACCTACGTGCTCGACACGTCGGTGCTCCTCAGCGATCCGAGGGCCCTGTTCCGTTTCGCGGAGCATGCCGTCGTCATTCCCGTCGTCGTCATCACGGAGCTCGAGAAGAAGCGGCACGACCCGGAGATCGGGTACTTCGCACGCCAGGCGCTCCGGTTCCTCGATGAGCTGCGCATCAAGCATGAGCGCCTCGACTTCCCGATCGCCATCGGGGAGGCCGGAGGCACGTTGCGAGTCGAGCTCAACCACTCGAACATGAGCGTGCTGCCCAGCGGGATGCAGCTCGGAGACAACGACACGCGCATCCTGGCGGTCGCGCAGAACCTGGCTGGCGAGGGGCTCGCGGTCACCGTCGTCTCCAAGGACCTGCCGATGCGCGTCAAGGCGTCGGCGATCGGCCTCGCCGCTGAGGAGTATCGGGCCGAGTTGGCTCGCGACACCGGCTACACGGGGGTCGCCGAGATCTCGCTCGGGGCGGACGAGCTCGACACGCTGTACACCGACGAGACGGTCGCGACCGGGGCCGTCGACGAGCTGCCCGTCAACACGAGCCTCGTGATCCACTCGGATCGCGGCTCCGCGCTCGGACGCGTGTCGGGGAAGGGCGCCGTCCGACTTGTGCGGGGCGATCTGGATGTGTTCGGCGTGCACGGGCGTTCGGCGGAGCAGCGTCTCGCCATCGACCTGCTCCTCGATCAGTCGATCGGCATCGTGTCGCTCGGCGGACGCGCGGGTACTGGGAAGAGTGCCCTCGCCCTGGCCGCGGGCCTCGAGTCAGTCCTCGAACGCGGGCTGCACCGGAAGATCATGGTCTTCCGCCCGCTCTTCGCGGTGGGCGGGCAGGAGCTCGGCTTCCTGCCCGGCGACCAGGGCGAGAAGATGAACCCTTGGGGGCAGGCGGTCTACGACGCCCTGTCGGCGATCGTCTCCGAGAACGTCATCGACGAGGTCATGGATCGTGGCATGCTCGAGATCCTCCCTCTCACGCACATCCGCGGGCGGTCGCTCCACGACGCCTTCGTGATCGTGGATGAGGCGCAGTCGCTCGAACGGAACGTGCTGCTCACGATGCTCTCGCGCATCGGCAAGAACTCGCGCGTGGTGCTCACCCACGATGTCGCTCAGCGCGACAATCTGCGCGTCGGTCGGCATGATGGCGTCGCCTCGGTGATCGAGACGCTCAAGGGGCACAAGCTCTTCGCCCACATGACGCTGACGAGGTCCGAGCGCAGCGACATCGCCGCGCTGGTCACCGAGCTGCTGGGTGACTACGAGGTGTGACGCTGCGGACGGGCGCGGGGACTGCCCGGATTGCACTTCGGGCAGCGCCCACGCCCTCGATCCTGTGGATAACTTCTGCGCGGCACGAGTGTGGTGACTAGCGTTCTGGCATGGCAGAGAGAGCAAGGGGGAGCTCTTCTGCCGTGACGAGGCTGGGCTCCGCGCGCGAACACGGGGGAGCGCGGGGCCCGGCCTCTTCGTCACGGCGGTGGAGCTTCGGGGAGTTGCTGTGCGTTGGCGCCCTGGTCGGCGTGGCGGTCGCCGCGGCGGTTGCGGGGCGGCTCGGCGAGCTCCCGGTGATGGTCGCGCTCGCGATCGTCACGCCCCGTCTCGTCGTCACTGACGTGAGGGAGCACCGACTGCCGAATCCGCTCGTGGTGTTCGCCGCGCTTGGCCTGCTCCTCGCGTGCTGCCTCGACTGGCTCCTCACCGGGAGCCTCGACCTGGTGGCGATCGTCATCGGCGTGCTGGTCGGAGCTGTGCTCCTGCTCTGCTCCGTGCTCGGCGGGCTGGGCATGGGCGACGTGAAACTCGGGGCCGTCCTCGCGGCCGCGGCGGCTCTGGTGCACCCGTCCCTCGCCGCTCTCCTTGTCTTCCTCGCCGTCCTGTTCGGGGGACTGCAGAGCATCGTCGTGCTCGCCTGCACCCGCGATCGGCGGCGGAGCATCGCGCTCGGGCCGGCGCTGCTCGCCGGTTACTGGCTCCCCGTGACGTGGCTGGCCGTGTCCGGGCCGGTGTGACCGCCACGCGCTTGCGACGGCGCCCGCCCGCTTGAGGACAGCACCGGGGGATGACAGCAATGACCCGCCGTGTCGCCACGGCGGGTCATTGCTGCGCAGACGCGCGCTTACAGGTTCGGCGAGGTCATGCTGAGCACGTCGAGCTTCTCGTCGAGCTGCTCTTCCGTGATGTCGCCACGCTCGACGTAGCCGAGGTCGATGACGGCCTGGCGGACGGTGACCTTGTTGGCAACGGAGTACTTCGCGATCTTCGCGGCGGCCTCGTACCCGATGATGCGGTTGAGCGGAGTGACGATCGACGGGGAGGACTCGGCCAGGGCGCGAGCGCGCTCTTCGTTGGCGACGAGGCCATCGACGGTCTTGTCAGCGAGCACGCGGACGCTGTTCGCGAGGAGACGGATGGACTCGAGCAGCGCGGTTCCCATGACGGGGATCTGCACGTTCAGCTCGAACGAACCAGAGGCTCCTCCGAAGACGATGGCCGCGTCGTTGCCGATGACGCGCGATGCCACCATGAGGACCGCCTCTGGCACGACCGGGTTGACCTTGCCCGGCATGATCGAGGAGCCCGGCTGCAGGTCGGGGATCAGGATCTCGCCGAGGCCCGTGTTCGGCCCGGATCCCATCCAGCGGAGGTCGTTGTTGATCTTGATGAGGCTCACCGCGATCGTCCGCAGCGCGCCCGAGGCTTCGACGAGGCCGTCACGCGCGCCCTGTGCCTCGAAGTGGTCGAGCGCCTCGGTGAGGGGGAGCTTCGAGTTCTCGGCCAGCTCGGCGATGACCTGCTGCGAGAACCCGGCCGGGGTGTTGATGCCGGTGCCCGTCGCGGTTCCACCGAGGGGGACTTCGGCGACGCGTGAGATCGTCGACTGCACGCGCTCGATGCCGAGGCGGATCTGCCTGGCGTAGCCGGCGAACTCCTGGCCGAGCGTGACCGGGGTCGCATCCATGAGGTGCGTGCGGCCGGCCTTCACGGTGGTCGCCCACTGCTGGGCTTTGCGCTCGAGGGCTTCAGCGAGGTGCTCGAGACCGGGGACGAGGTTGTTGAGCAGCGCGTCCGTGACGGCGACGTGCACCGACGTCGGGAACACGTCATTCGACGACTGCGAGGCGTTCACGTGGTCGTTCGGGTGAACGGTCTCCCCGAGGCCTCGTGTGGCGAGGGTCGCGAGGACCTCGTTGATGTTCATGTTCGACGAGGTGCCAGAGCCGGTCTGGTAGACGTCGATCGGGAACTGATCGAGGTGCTCTCCGTCGATGATCTGCTGTGCGGCGGCCACGATGGCGTCGGCCACGGGCTGCTCGATGATGCCGAGCTTGGCGTTCACGATCGCGGCGGCGCGCTTGATGCGTGCGAGGGCGATGATCTGGCCCGGTTCGAGGCCCGCACCGGAGATGGGGAAGTTCTCGACGGCGCGCTGAGTCTGCGCAGCGTAGAGGGCGTTCTTGGGAACGCGGACCTCGCCCATCGTGTCGTGCTCGATGCGGTACTCGTCTTGATTTTCCACCACGTTGTGTGACCTTTCCAGGTAGCCGATCTCTGTAGAGGCCAGCCTACCGAGTACTGGCCTCAGCCGAGGTCGGCAGCGACGAGCTCTGCCAGTTTCGTGACGGTCTCCGGCTTGTTGTTGCCGTAGACGAGGTAGGCCTGGTCGCCCTGCTCGTGGACGAGCATGTAGGCACGGTTGCCGGCGTCCTCCGGGCTCAGGTTCGTCGCGTCGTACTCGATCCAGTCGAGGCCGCCGACCTGCACGGTGCCCGTCGGCGTGCGCTCGCGCGTTGCGTCGAGCAACCAGGTCGGGTTGACGCCGATGCCCTGGCTCAGCCCCACGTACTCCGTCGGGGCATCCTTCGGGCCGACGAGGAAGCCGATGTACCACTCGCTCACGCCGTCGGCGCTCGTGCGGATCTCGGCCTCGTTCGCGGTCCAGTCTGCCGGGACCTGCGGCACGACGAGCGGCTCGGCGAAGTCGCCCTGCGCGCTCTCGGCCTCCGAGGCGAAGTCGACGTCGAAGGACACCGGCGTCTCGTTGCGCGGAACGATGGCGACGATGAAGACAACGAGGCCGAGCGAGACGAGGAGCGAGTAGACGAGATTGTTGATCGTCTTGCGCTTGCGGTACAGGCGCGAGGACTCGGCCTTCCGCGCGAAGGTCTCTTCCGGAGTCTCGGGGCGACCGAGCTCCGCGACGATCGCGGGTTGCTTCTGCTTGGCCATCAGGACTCGTCGGTGTCGTCGGTGCGCCGGCGTGCCGCCTCGAGGCGTTTGCGTGCGCCGAGCAGCCACGACTCGCAGTGCGCCGCGAGCTGCTCGCCGCGCTCCCAGAGCTTGAGTGAGGCCTCGAGCGAGGCACTGCCCTGTTCGAGCTGGCTCACGACGGAGATGAGCTCGTCGCGTGCCTGCTCGTAGCTGAGCTCTGCGATGTCGGACTGTTCCTGCATGGTGGTCATTCTACGTTCGCCTCCGTTGCGCCATTCGAGGCGCCGGTCGTGATGATGGGCTCGCCGCCGAGGGACGAGGCCGTGATGCGGCCGTCAGCCGTGCGGATACGGAGCTCGGCGGATGCTGGGGCGTCCTGCCAGGCCGTGACGAGTGTGCGAGCGGCGCCGTCGACGCGCTCGACGATCGAGTATCCGCGCTCGAGCGTGCCCTGCGGGGAGAGGCCGCGCAGATGGCGGGCCAGCGACTCGAGCTTGTCCTGTTCTCGGTCGAGGCGACGGGTGATGAGCTCTTCGCCGCGCTGCGAGGCGCGCATGAGCTCCTCGCCGCGCTGGTCGATGATCCAGGACGGGTTGGCGAGCGCCGGGCGAGACACGAGGGACTCGAGGGCATTCGACTCGCTGCGAACGCGGTCGACGATGCGTTGCAGGATTCGGGACCTTGCCTGCTGGACTCCGGCGAGTTCCTCCGCCACGTCTGGCACGACCCGCTTGGCGGCGTCCGTCGGGGTGGAGGCTCGGAGATCGGCGACATCGTCGAGGATCGGTCGATCGGCTTCGTGGCCGATGGCGCTGACGACGGGTGTCGAGAGCTCGGAGACGAGCCGCACGAGGCTCTCGTCGCTGAAGGGGAGGAGGTGCTGGAAGTCGCCACCGCCTCGCGCGACGATGATGACATCGACCTCTGGGTCTGCGTCGAGCTGCAGCAATGCGGCCGAGACCTCGGCGACCGTGCGCTCGCCCTGCACGGAGGTGTGGATCGTGCGGAACTGCACTGCTGGCCAGCGGAGCTCCGAGTTGCGTCGCACGTCCTTCTCAGCGTCGGACTCTCGCCCCGTGATGAGTCCGATGGTGCCGGGCAGGAAGGGGAGAGCCTGCTTGCGGCCATCGGCGAAGAGGCCCTCGGCGGCCAGCTGCTTGCGGAGCCGTTCGAGCCGTTCGAGGAGGTCGCCGAGTCCGACGTGCCGCAGGTCGGAGACTTGCATCGAGAGCGTGCCGCCTTTGACCCAGAAGTCTGGTTTGACGCTCGCGATGACGCGGTCGCCTTGCTTGAACTCGCCGTCGAGACGCTGGACGACGCTGCGCCAGGCGGTCACCGAGAGCGTGGCGTCCGCGTCGAGGTCCTTGATCTTGCCGTAGGCGTGCCCGCCTCGGATGCTCCAGCCGGTGAGCTCGCCCTCGATCCAGACGGAGCCGAGGCGCGCGATCCAGTCTCGAACGAGTTCGGAGACGACGCTGACCGGCCAGGGTGCATCCGGTGTCGACTTCGGGGGCTGGATGACGACCACGTGCCTCTTTCGGAGATCTGGGCTGTCCCGCGCGGATGCGATCGGGACTGCGCATCAGGACCGAGAAACTCGGCCCTGGCTTGCGATATCGAGGATATCGCGTGCCAGGGCCGAGTTCTCGTGCCTGTGGAGAGCGCCACCGCGCTCTTCGGTGGCTGCCGGGCGTGTCGCGTCAGGTGGACGTCGGCGTCGCGGTTGGCAGTGCGCCGCTCGAGAGCGCCTGGAGCAGCTCTCCGTGAAGCAGGATCGCAGTCAACGTGAGGCCGAAGATCGTGATCAGGGTGACGACGGCGCCGATGATGGGAATCCACATGGCGCGCTTGCCTGCTTTCCAGCGGATGAGCGTGAGGTACAGCGTGAGCGCGTAGATTGCGGGAAGCACGAGGATCGCCGTCGTGGACAACACGCCGAGTCCTTCAGGCCGGACGTAGTCGCTGATCCCGAAGTCCTCGTAGAGCAGGGCCATCTGGCCCGCCAGCGAGTTCTCCGTGAACGTCGTCATGTTCAGGATCGTGGCGACGAGGCCGAGCACCAGGAACCCGATGCCGAGGAAGCGGTCGTTCTTGCGTTTCGCTTCCTGCACCGTGTCCTGCTGCTCGGCTCCCGGCGTCACACTCACGCCGCTGAGTGACCGAACGAGCCGAGCTGCTTGGTGGCCTCGACGACGCGAGCCGCCATGGCGGACTCGGCCTTCTTGCCCCACGAGCGGGGGTCGTAGACCTTCTTGTTACCGACTTCCCCGTCGATCTTGAGGAAGCCGTCGTAGTTCTTGAGCACCGTGTCGGCGACCGAGCGGCTGAACGCGTACTGCGTGTCCGTGTCGATGTTCATCTTGATGACGCCGTTGCGCACTGCCTCGGCGATCTCTTCGTCGGTGGATCCCGAGCCGCCGTGGAAGACGAGGTCGAGCGGCTTGGCTCCGGTGCCGTACTTCTCAGCCAGGCCCGCCTGGATCTCCGCGAGGAGTTCAGGACGGAGCTTGACGTTGCCGGGCTTGTAGACGCCGTGGACGTTGCCGAACGTGAGCGCAGCCATGTAGCGGCCACGGTCGCCGAGACCGAGGGCTTCGACGGTCGCGATCGCGTCATCGAGCGTCGTGTACAGGTGCTCGTTGATCTCGTGCGCGACGCCATCTTCTTCGCCGCCGACGACACCGATCTCGACCTCGAGGATCTGGTTGTTGGCCTGGGTGAGCTTGAGGATCTTCGAGGCGATCTCGAGGTTCTCAGCGAGCGGCACAGCTGAGCCGTCCCACATGTGCGACTGGAAGATCGGCTCGCCGCCGCGCTTGATCTGCTCGGCGGATGCCTCGAGGAGCGGGTAGACGAATCCGTCGAGCGCATCCTTCGGGCAGTGGTCGGTGTGGAGTGCGACCGTGATGGGGTAGTTCTTCGCGACCTCGTGTGCGAATGCGGCCATGGCCAGCGCGCCGGAGGCGCGTGCCTTCACGGACTGGCCGGCGAAGTAGTCGGCGCCCCCCGTCGTGACCTGGAGGATGCCGTCAGAGCCGGCTTCGGTGAGACCCTGGAGGACGGAGTTGATGGTCGACGAGCTGGAGACGTTAATCGCGGGGTACGCGAAGCCGCCTTCCTTGGCTCGGTTCAGCATCTCGGCGTACTGGTCCGGTGTTGCGATGGGCATGTGTGCTCCTTCAGCGCTTGGAACTTACGCGTGAAGTCTAGCCAGGGCCGCCGACTTTCTCCGAGCGCGCGTACTAGGGTTGGGAACTGGATAGCGCGGAGCGATGGTGTCGTGTGATTGCTCGGCGAGAACGTCCACAACGCCAGCGAAAGGGACCCCTGTGACCTCGACTTCCGCCACTCCGACTCCTGAGCACGGGCAGCTCTTTGCGAACCCGGACCGCAACCTCGCTATGGAGTTGGTGCGCGCAACCGAGGCCGCTGCCATCCGAGCGACGCCGTTCATCGGGCGAGGCGACAAGAACGCTGCCGATGGCGCCGCGGTCGATGCCATGCGCAAATTCCTTTCGACCGTCGACTTCGCCGGCGTGGTCGTCATCGGCGAGGGTGAGAAGGATGAAGCCCCGATGCTGTTCAACGGCGAGCAGGTCGGCAACGGTCAGGGCCCTGACTGCGACATCGCGGTCGACCCGATCGACGGGACGAGCTTGACCGCCGCCGGGCGCCAGAACGCGTTGAGCGTCATCGCCGTGGCTGACCGCGGTTCGATGTACAACCCGAAGGATCTCTTCTACATGGAGAAGATCGTGACCGGCCCCGAGGGGGTCGGTGTCATCGATCTCGCTCGCCCGATCGGCGAGAACATCCGCGCGCTGTCGAAGGCGAAGAACAAGCCGGTCGAGGACATGGTCATCGCTGTGCTCGATCGACCTCGCCACGAAGAGCTCATCAACGAGATCCGCGAGGCCGGAGCAGGGACGCAGCTCATGCTCGACGGTGATGTAGCTGGCGGCATCAACGCGGCGCGGGGCACCGGGCGCATCGACATGTGCGTCGGCATCGGCGGAACGCCGGAGGGCATCATCACCGCCTGCGCGATCAAGGCCCTGGGCGGCGTGCTCCAAGGCCGCTGGTACCCGCGCAATGCTGAGGAGCGTGAGCGGGCGATCGCTGCTGGACACGATCTGGATGCGGTGCTCACGCAGGACGATCTGGTCCGCACGGAGAACACCTACTTCGTGGCCACGGGTGTGACTGACGGTGGTCTGTGCGCGGGTGTCCGCCGGGTCGGCAACCGCATCATGACGGATTCGGTTGTGCTCCGTTCGCGTTCGGGCACGGTCCGCAGAGTCACGGCTGAGCACCTCGCCGATAAGTGGCTCTGACCCGGGTGTCTCTCTGACACATTCGCTGTTCTTCGGATGCTCCGCCCGACACCAGGCCGGTGAAGCACCCGGGGGCAACGATGTCTCGTCCGGGCGACTTGGGGTGCGCGTCAGCGCCCGCTTGGCGCGCTCTCTGCCGCTCCGGACAGCGTGGGTTCGGTCAGTTCTGGCGCCGTGAGCCCGCGGAGCTGGTCCTCGACCGGCCGCGGGGTCGAGATCGGCGAGCCGATGTTGAGCGCGTCGAGTTTCCGGGCCGTTGGCAGCACGCGCGTCTCGAGCGAGCCGAGGAACGCGTTGTAGCTGGTCGTCGCCCCTGCGAGTGACCGACCGAGCTTGTCGATGTGGGTCGCGAGGGTGCCGAGGCGCGCGTGGAGTTGCGTGCTCAGCTCGAAGATCTCGTGTGCACGGTCTTCGAGGACGTCCTGCTGCCAGGCGTATGCGATGGCACGGAGCGTGGCCCACAGCGAGACCGGCGACGTGACCGCGACGCCACGGTGGATGGCGTCCTCGAGCAGCGAGGGATCGGCGGCGACGGCGGCCGAGAGCGCCGACTCGCTCGGCACGAACGCGATCACGAGCTCGGGCGATCCCGAGACCGCACCGGGGTAGCCGCGAGCGGCGAGCGTCGTGACGTGCGCCCTGAGCGTTTTCGCGTGTTCGCCCAGGAGGGTCCGCCGTCTGCTGGTCTCCTCCTCGTCGCCGAGCTCGCTGAGCTGGCTCGCTGCCAAGTACTTGGCCATCGGTGCCTTCGCGTCGATGACGAGGTGCTTGTCTCCCGGGAGGTGCACGAGCATGTCGGGGCGACGCGCTCCCTGCTCGCCGCTGACGCTCACCTGCGTGTCGAAGTCGACCCGTTCGAGCATCCCCGAGGCCTCGACGATGTTGCGAAGCTGCGCCTCGCCCCATACGCCGCGCGCCTGGTTGGACTGGAGCGCGGAGGCGAGCGAGTCGGTCGTCGCCCTGAGGCGTTCGTCTGCCTCGTGCTGGTTGCGGAGCTGCTCGCTGAGCTCGCCATGCTGCTGGAGCCGCTGCTCCTCGATGGACGCGACGGCCCGGCGCATGAGCTCGAGCTGCTTGTTCACCGGGGCGAGGGCCGTGAGCACCTGCTGCTCACCGACCTCCTTCGACCGTCGCGCCTCGAGCTGCGCTCGCTCACGCGCGAGAACCCCCTCGAGGTGATGCTCCGCGGTCGCACGCGCCTCGTCTGCTGCTTCGGCTCGCGCGCTCGCACCGGCCAGCTCAGCTGCGAGCTGCTGACGCTGTGCTGCGCCGCGCATCGCGGCGACGGCGAAGCCGACGACGAGGCCGAGGAAGAGCCCGATGGCGAGGAGAAGAAGATCCATGCGTCCACCCTCGCAGGTGCCACCGACATTTCAGGCGAAGGTGGCCGCCGCAGTGAGTGTCGCCGCGCGTTCCCGCTCCTGATCGAGTTCGATCCGCTCGATGGCGACGTCACGGCTCGCTGCCAATGAGGCGAGGTCCGGAGCGCCGAACCGCCGTGCGCTGTCGATGACGATTGCCGCGCTCGCCTCTGCATCCGAAACAGGGTCGTGGTGGACCAGTGTCCGGAACCCTGCGGCTTCGGCGGCAACCGGGAGACGATACGAGTGCAGCTCGTAGCTTCGGCGCGCCAGTCGGAGGGAGCAGAAGTAGCGCAGGGCCGGCAATGCTGCCTGCGTCGCGAGGCTCGTCGCCAGCAGCACGCCGATGTCGAACCTCGCGTTGTGTGCCACGAGCACGTCGTCGCCGAGGAAGGCGAGCAGCGCCGGCAGCTGTCGCTCCCAGGGTTGGGCCCCGCGGGTCATCTCCCGGCTGATGCCGTGCAGCTGCACGTTGAACGGGCGGAACTCATCGTGAGCGCTCGGCGGTCGGATGAGCCAGGTCGCACGATCGGCGATCCGCCCGTCGCGGACTCGGACCAGACCGACCGCGCACGCCGAGGCGGGGGAGCCGTTGGCGGTCTCGAAATCGATCGCCGTGAAGTCGATGGTCACGTCGTCCATGCTCGCACGCTGCGCCGTATTCGACCGCTCCCGGACGGAGAGTGGGAAGATGCTGGACTAACTTCATGGACTACTAACCTGATATTGCGGGATCACGAAGAAAGGCGTGCGGGCAAGCCGCCGTAGGATTCCCACACCGGAATAGCACCCCGATGAGATGCAGGGGCGTTCGCCTCTGTGCAGGAAGAAGAAGGAATCTCCATGATCGTTGCGGTCCTCGGGGCTTCAGCGTGTCTGGGGCTCATCCTCTACGTGGCCGTGCGCATGGACAGGGCCCTGGTGTCAGCGGAGGTCGGGCCACCGGTGCGCTGGATGCTGCTCCTGTTCGCGAGCTTGCTCGGCTTCGCCTACTTCTTCCTGATCTTCCACGCTCAGGGTGACGATCACGCGCCGACGCAGCTGGAGGTGCTGGGAACAGTCGCGCTGTGCCTGCTCGCGGGGCTGCTCGTCGTCTTCATCGAGGCCGTGCACGCCAGGAGGCCGTCGGTCGTGCAGCCGAAGCGCGTCCTCGTGGTCGGGGCGCATCCGGATGACCTGGAGCTCGCGTGCGGCGGCACTGTCGCGTCGTACGTCGATGGCGGACACCAGGTCAAGGTCCTCGTGATGAGTCGTGGTCAGCGGGGCGGCGATCCGTCGGCGCGCATCCTCGAGGCGCACGCCGGGGCGGCGATGCTCGGTGTCGACGATGTCACGGTGCACGACTTCCCGGACACGCAGCTGGCCGACGCGAACGGCAGCATGATCCGCGCGATCGAGAGCGCGATCGCGTCCTTCGCGCCGACGGTGATCCTCACGCACTCGGAGCACGACCACCACCAGGACCACCAGGCGGTGCACCGTGCAGTCGTTCGAGCGGGGAGGCAGGCGTCGTCCATCCTCTGCTTCGAGTCTCCCTCGGTCACGCGGCAGTTCAACCCGTCGATGTTCGTCGACATCGACGCGTTCATCGACGTCAAAGTCAAGGCGGTGCAGACGCACCGCGACCAGGCAGGGAAGCCGTACATGACCTCGAATCGGGTGCGCGGGATAGCGGCCTTCCGAGGGGCGCAGGCTAAGTGCGATCACGCGGAAGGGTTCGAGCTCGTGCGATATCTGCAGAACACAGGAGGACGCTTCTCATGATGAGGACAGTCTTGGTCACCGGGGCCGGAGGCCCCGCGGGGAAGGCGCTCGGACGGCAGCTCGCTTCTCTGCGCGCCAACGGTCTCGAGATCTTCGCGATCGGTACCGACATCACCGCTCTGTCGGACGAGAACTTCTCCATGACGGTGCAGGTACCGCGGGCGGACTCGCCGGACTAAGCTCCGGCGCTTCGAGAGCTCGTCGTGCAGACGCGAGCCGACGTCGTCATTCCGACGGTGTCAGAAGAGCTCGTTCGGATCGCTGGAATCGCGCACCTGCTCGGAGAAGGTGAGCGGGAGCCAGCGGTCGTCGTCTCGCCACCCGCTGCGACCACGCTCTGCGAGGACAAGCTCTTCACCATGTGGGCCCTTGACGCTGCCGGCGTCGCCGTGCCGAAGTTCACGGGTGGTGCCGAGCACGCCACCGCGCAGAGCGCACTCGATGCGTTCAATGGCCCGGTCATCGTGAAACCACGCGTGTCCCGCGGAGGCAGAGGCGTTCGCCTCATCGAAGACGCCCGCGACGACTGGGGTGGTGTGGACGCCCGAAGCCTCATCCAGGCCTTCGCGCCCGGCATCGAATACGCGCCCCAGGTCTACCGCTCACCTCGGACCGGAGAAACCAGCGTCGTGGTGCTGGAGAAGACCGTCATGAAGGAGGGCCGCATCGGGAACGCCGTCGAGACGACGCGGCTTGCCGCGCACGAGGCCGTCGATGTCGCGTGGCTGGCAGAGTCGGCCGTCACGAGGCTCGGACTCGTGGGGCCCGTCGACCTGGACATCCGGCGCGATGAGCGTGGCGTGCCCGTCGTGCTCGAGGTCAACGCGCGCTTCGGGGCCAATTCAGAGCACGCTCCCGAGCTGCTCGCCTCGGTGCTCGCCGACTGGGCGTCCTTGGTGGAGCAACTGGACCCTGCATGACCCCGTGGCTCTTCTGGCCGCTCCTGATCCTCGGCACGCTCATCCTCGTGCTCGGGGGGCTGAAGCTGGTCTACCTGCCGCTCGCGGTGGCCTACGAGGTCTCGGCGAGTCGCCGTCGTCGCCATCGACCGCGTCATTCCGAAACGACGATCTTCGGGGCGAGCGCACCGTTCGTGAGCGTTGTCGTGCCCGCTTTCAACGAGGCGAATGTGCTCGAGAACTGCGTTCGGTCGCTGGCGCGTTCGAACTATCCAGCGTTCGAGATCATCCTGGTCGACGACGGATCTACGGACTCGACGTTCGCGCGGATGCAGGAGCTCGCGGCCGAGTATCCAGGGGTCACCGCGCTGACCAAAGCCAACGGCGGCAAGGGGTCTGCGCTGAACGTCGGCATCAAGGCTGCGCGGGGCGAAGTCCTGCTGTTGAGTGATGCCGACGGAGTATTCGGTGAGAATGCCATCGCGAGCATGATCGAAGCCTTCACGGATCCGTCGGTCGGGGCTGTCTGCGGGGACGATCGGCCCGTCAACCTCGATCGTGTCCAGACGCGGTTCCTCGCCGTGATCAGCCACGTGGGCACGGGCCTCGTGCGCCGTGCCCTGCACGTGCTGCGGTGCCTCCCGATCGTCTCCGGCAACATCGGCGCGTTCCGTCGCGACGTGCTCGAACGCAGTGGGCTGCTCGCCGAGGACACACTTGGGGAGGATCTCGAGCTCACCTGGCGCATCTACCGCGCCGGGTTCCGAGTTGCGTTCGCACCGAGAGCGGTCGTCTTCGCCGAGAGCCCGTCGACGATCAGGGGATTGTGGCGACAGCGAGTGCGGTGGGGTCGAGGCTTGCTGCAGACCTGCGGGAAGCACGCTGACATGATCGGGAATCCCCGCTTCGGGATCTTCGGCCTTTCCTTGATCTATCTGGTCGCCACGTCGATCGTCGTGCCGATCGCCCAGCTGCTGATCGTGCCCCTGCTCATTCTTGCCGTCATGCTCGGCGACAGTTCGGCCGTTGCCTCGGATGCGTGGCAGCTCGTGCTCTGGCTCGGACTCCCGGTCGCGGTCCTCTTCCTGCTCGTCGCTGTCGCGCTCAACCGCGCCTGGGGTGATCTGCGGTTCGCGTGGACCCTGGTGCTGTGGCCCGTCTACTCCTCGCTCATGAGCGTGGTGTTCGTGCGGGCGCTCTCCCTGGAACTCCGAAAGGCCCCACAACGATGGAACAAGCTCGAACGAACCGGGGTCGTGTCCCGCACCAGCACGGAGCGCGTCGCCGCGCCGCTCTCTGCGTCCTGACCGTGGTCTCGCTCTTGGGCCTCACCGCATGTGCCGACGACTCGCAGATCATCTACCCGGAGGTGCGGGCGGTGAGCCTCGGCTTCGAGGACGTCGCCAACGCCGACACGGATTGGTCGGCGGTCCGAGACGACCTCGAATCTGTGAACGCGAACGCCGTGCACCTCGCAGTGGGGCGTGTCGAGTGGTCGGCCTTCCCGTGGGCGAAGCATGCGGATCGCAACTCGTCTCTCGTCGAAGAGACCGGAACCGACTACGTGCAGCGTGCGATCGATGAGGTCGGCACCCAGCCGGACGGGACACCTCGACGGATCGTGCTGACGATCGATGCCCTCATCCCCGAGCTCATCGCCGCTGACCCCGAGCTCGCAGGGGTCGACGCATCTGGCCAGCGGTCGGAATCCTTCTCGTCCGCGTCTGCGCTCGCGGACGGACCGGTGGGGGACCGGCTCGTCGAGATGGTCGGGTACGTCGCCAGGACCTACGACGCTGACGAGGTCACGCTCACGGAGATCATGTTCGATGGGTCCACATTCGGCGATGACGACCGCGAACTGTACATGTCGATGTTCGGCGCAGCCGACTGGCCACGAGACGCAGACGGTGCGATCGATACCGGGCATCCGTCGATCGGCGCGTGGCGGTCGCAGGTGATCGCCCAGCTCGCATCCCGTGCACGTGCGGCGGCGAACGCGGCCGGCAGTGAGCTGGCGCTGGATGTGCGCACGTCGTGGGAAGACCCGGTCTCCGGACGCGCCGAGAGCGGCCACGACCTCTCGGTGCTCGCGGGGGCCGTCGACCGGCTCATCGTCTGGAACTACTTCGGCATGAGCGGTGCGTCTGGCGATGACTCGACCACCCTGACGCGCGCGTTCCGTGACGCGGGTATCGATCCGACGATGGTGACGATGTCAGTGGGGCTGTGGACCGACGACGGGGACGTGTTGCTCGATCCGGCTGATTTCGGGGCAGGGGTTCGCGCTTCCGCGAGCTACGGGGTGACGAGTGTCGCCGTCACGCCGCGCTCGCTCATGACGCGAGCGCACTGGGACGCGCTCGCGTCGGTCTGGAGTGCCGAATGACGCTCGGCCCCGTACGATAGACCCTCGTGGCTCTTACTCTTGGCATCGTCGGCCTGCCCAACGTCGGCAAATCGACCCTTTTCAACGCACTCACGAAGAACCAGGTTCTCGCGGCGAACTACCCGTTCGCGACGATCGAGCCGAATGTGGGGGTCGTCGAGCTGCCCGACGCTCGCCTGAAGGTGCTGGCCGAGATCTTCGGGTCGGAGCGCATCCTCCCCGCAGCGGTGTCGTTCGTCGACATCGCCGGCATCGTGCGCGGTGCGAGCGAGGGGGAGGGCCTCGGCAACCAGTTCCTCGCGAACATCCGTGAAGCGGATGCGATCGTGCAGGTCGTGCGCGGCTTCGAAGACGGCGACGTGGTGCATGTCGACGGCAAGGTCGAGCCGGCCAGCGACATGGAGACGATCAACACCGAGCTGATCCTCGCCGATCTGCAGACCATCGAGAAGGCGCTGCCGCGCTTCGAGAAGGAGGTCAAGCAGAAGCGTCTTGACTCGTCCGTGCTCGAGGCGGCGAAGGAGGCCAAGGCGGCGCTCGACGAGGGCACGCTGCTCTCGTCGACGAAGATCGATCTCGAGCCCGTCAAGGAGCTCGGTCTGCTGACGGCCAAGCCCATGATCTTCGTCTTCAACATCGACGAGGCCGCGCTGAGCAGCGAGGAGAAGCTCGCCGAGCTGGCCGCGCTCGTCGCACCCGCGAAGGCGATCTTCCTCGACGCGCAGACCGAGTCGGAGCTCATCGACCTGGACCCCGAAGAAGCGGCAGAGCTGCTCGCGTCGCTCGGCCAGGACGAGTCGGGCCTCAGCCAGCTCGCGCGCATCGGCTTCGACACGCTCGGCCTGCAGACGTACCTCACCGCCGGCCCAAAGGAGTCGCGCGCGTGGACGATCCGCAAGGGCTGGAAGGCCCCGGCTGCGGCCGGCGTCATCCACACCGACTTCGAGCGCGGCTTCATCAAGGCCGAGGTCATCTCGTTCGATGACCTCGTCGAGACCGGCTCCACCGCCGAGGCTCGCGCCAAGGGCAAGGCCCGCATGGAGGGCAAGGACTACGTCATGCAGGACGGCGACGTCGTCGAGTTCCGCTTCAACGTGTAGCGGTGGCAGCGTCCACCGTCTGATTCGTGCAGACCAGCCTCGGACCGTCGATGGAAGGAACTGCAGTGAGTGACGCGCCCGTTTTCGCGCCCGTCCCTGCCAGGGAGCGTCGGGAGTCGCCGCTTGGTGGTCGGAAGCCTCTGACTTCCGAGCTTGCCGCGTTCCAGGGCAGCGACGCCGATGCCGTGGACGACATTCTCCCCGTCGATCTCGCAACAGTCCGTCTCCTCATCGTGGGCGTCAACCCGGGGCTGTGGACGGCGGCGGTCAACGCCCCGTTCGCTCGGCCGGGCAACCGATTCTGGCCCTCGTTGCACCGAGCTGGATTCACGGACCACGTCGTCGACGCCTCGCGCGGACTCTCAGCCGACGACGAGCAGTCCCTGCTGCGCCGCGGCATCGCGATCACGAACCTGGTCGGTCGAGCCACGGTGCGAGCTGACGAGCTCTCGCGCTTAGAGTTGCAGACCGGCGGGTGGCGACTCGTCGAACGTGTGCGGGAGATGCGTCCGGACGCGGTGGCCGTTGCGGGTATCACCGCCTTCCGAACCGCATACGCGCTGCCCAGGGCGGTGCTCGGACGGCAGGATGTGCTCGCGATCGACGGTTGGCCTGAAGGCGTCGACCTCTGGGTCGTTCCTCAGCCGAGCGGGCTGAACGCGCATGAGACGATCGACACGCTCGCGGCCAAATGGCGAGAGGTCTGGGATTCGCTGCCACCTGAATGACGCTCCGACACCTCGTCGGTGACTACCAGTCGTCGCTAGCGGATCGAGTAGAAGAAGCCGGCGCCCTCGTTGGCGAACCGTTGGATCGCCTCCCGGAATGGCTCGAAGAGGCCACTGCAGTACAGACCGTCCGCCTCCCCGCAAGCCTTCTCGAGCTCGGCGAGGTCGACACGCGCGTAGTCGTCGGCCGCGAGGCGCACATACTCCGCCGGCACGATGCCGTAGTACGGCTTCCAGCTCGCGTACCCGTCGGAGTAGAGGACGTCTCCGAGCAGGAGCAGCGCCCCGGCTCGTGGGAGGACGTTGATCTGACGCTCGTCGATGCAATGACAGCGATCGGGGGTGGCCATCGTCGCGAGCGCGGAGGACCCCGGCGGTCCGGCGACTTCGAGCAGGCTGTCGGCGGACGGCCCCGGCATCCAGTCCCGCAGGAAGTAGTCCAGAAGGACTCTGAACCCCTTGTCGAGACCGACGCAGTTCTCGTCATCGATGGCGGCCTCACGCCGATCGAGAGCGTAGCTCGTTGCACACGGGTCGTCGACGGCCCGCTCGAAATCAGCCTGCGTGCGGAGCGGCCAGCCGTAGTAGCGAATTCCCATGCGGAGCAGTATCGCGGCCTTCTTCGCGACGCAAGCGACTCATCCAAAGGCCGGTCGGGGCGTCCGTCTGAGCGCATACGCTCGTCGCCATGAACGAGCACCATGATGCACGGACGCAGGCCTGGCTCGACCAGGAAGACCGGTGGACAGTGGAGCAGCTGCCGCATCCCGATCGCAGGAGGTGAGATGCGCAGCGACCGACGGCCGCTTGCCTCAGCGGTCGCGGTGCGGCAGCCAGAGGTGGACGTCGATGTCTTCCGGCTGCTCCAGGCTCACCGCGATGGTCGTGATGTGCACGCCGTCTCGTGCGTGCACGTGGATCCAGCCCTGCTCGAAGTCGCGCAGATCGTCGTGCTCGCCGATGTAGGTCGGCACTCCGAACGGGAGGTCCTTCCGCGTCGGACTGGCGGGAGTCCCGTCGACGAACGCGGCGAAGCGCTCGGCCTGGGAGCCTGCGCCACCGATCTCGACACTCTCGAGACAGCCATCGCGGAACGAGAGGTCGACCCCGTCGAGCCGGCCGACCGCCAGCACCAGCGGATGCTCTTCCGGCAGGCCGAGGGCGTCGAGGAACATCGTGAACTCGCCGGAACGCCACCGGTGGATGCGGTGCGACACGCTCACCCCGACAGGGAGCGCCGTCAGCTCGATCACCGCCGCGTCGGCTTCGGCCGAGCTGTACTCCGTCATCAGATCGCAGGCGCCGAACCGTCGGAGCTCCATCCGGCCGGTCGTCGACAGCGGTGCACCAAGCGTGTGGCGTGCCTCCTCCCGTGTCCGCGGGTAGCGCGGACCACGCGGGAGCGCCGTCACACCGACCGGCGGTGGAGCGTCCGACTCAGGGGAGGGACGGAGTCGAACGCTCAGCACGCGGGCGTCTTCGACCTGCACCTCCGCGCCGCTGTCGAGCTCGAGGAGGCGCCTCGGGAACCCCGACGACACGGCCCAGCGCCGACGGACCTCCCCGAGCAGCTCGCTCCCGCGCGTCCACGCGAAGCCACCCTCCGGCTCGCCGAGCATCCCGAAGACGGGCTTCAACGGCCCGTCCGGCAGCGGACGCGGCTCGGGACGCTCGAGGAGGACCTCGGCAAGACCCTCAGCGTCGTAGCGGACGCGCACGAGATCACCCTCGAGGCCGTGCACGTCCGAGTCTGCCTCGGCGGGAGCGCCCAGCACCGCCGACACCTGAGCTCGACTCGCCCCGGCACAGAGCCCGGCGATGAGGCCAGCCGGTCGCGGATAGGCGGGGTCCCCGCTCAGCGTGAAGCGGATGCCTGCGACGCGCCCGGCATCCACGGTCACGTCCTCCGTCCCGCCCGCGAGCGCCCGCGAGACCGTCGCGCGTTCCGAATCCAGCGCCTCACCCAGGGCGTCCACGTGGTGCCAGATCTCCCCGTCGACGCGGGGAGGGAACATGCGGCTCCTCGCGGGGACCCACTGCTCGGGGTACCAGGACCCGCCACGGGGGTCGAAGAGCCTGAGGTCGTCGTGCTTGCCGGACCAGCACTCGCCGACGAACCCTGGCTTGACCGAGTCCCAGAGCAGCTCCCCGACGTACTGCTGGGCGGTGAGCTCGAAGAGCGCATCCGCGGAGCCGTGCCCGACCTGCTGGTCGACGCCGACCCAGGTGGTTCCGGTCGACGTCTCGACGCCGAGGCTCGGCTGGCTCCTGACCTGCACGAAGCACCGCGAGTCCCGCCCTGCCGCCTTCGATCTGCTTCTGCGCTTCGACACTCGGGGTCCGCCAATCCGGTCTGCCAGGGCAGGGGCAGCGCACTGACAGCAGCAACGGTACCCGGATGCTTGTCGACGGTGCCCTCAAGCACCGCCGGTGCCGGTCGCCGAATCGGCACGGAACGCTGCTCGGGCACACGCGTGCCGCCTCGCATACTGGTGGCGTCGGTTGAGCCTCGAGGAAGTGGTGGTCATGAGCAGAGACGTGAACATGCCGAGCATCGATGTCTCGCGGGACGGGCTGCGCATCGACGGCGTGCCCGTCGACGCGCAGAGCGTCCGAGCCCTGACGGACGCGCTGGGTTCACCGCGCACCCTTCCACCGAACGGGAGCACCACCTGGGTCGTCTGGGACGACGTCGGCGTGCGCGCGTCCACGAAGGACGGCGAAGTGGCGACGGGCGTCTCCGTGACCCTGGCGACCGATGCGCGCAGAGAGGCGAAGCGCGACGAATCGGCGAGTCTCTACCGCCCGTCTGGTGCCTACACGGGTGCGTTCACCATCGAGGGGCAGTCGCCGATCGCAGCAGCCCCGGATGCGGAGCTCCGGAAGGCGTACCTGATGCTTCGGTTCAGGGTCGGGGATTGGGAGCTCGTCCTGCTCCTGAACGCCACCGAGCTGCGAGAGCTCCACGCGATGGAGGCCCGGGAGCGCTTCGCCAGACAGCAGACCGCCGAGCTGGCGGACATGGTCCGGTCAGCGCACGCTCCGGTCACGGAGATCATCGCGTCGTACAGGCCCGTGCCGCCGGTGAAGAAGCCGTCCGGGAAATGGAAGCTTCCGGTGCTCGAGGAGCCGACACTCCCGCTGAAGTCGTTCCCGTTCCGTCTCGCGATCCTCAACGAGCTCATGTTCGTTCAGCGGGTGCTCGGTCCGCGCTTCAACCTGTACGACTTCGCTCAGGATCAAGGAGCGAAGAACTTCGATCCGGACGCGTATTACGACACCATGATCCCTTCCGTGCGCGCCTGGCTGCGCAGGTATCCGATCCCTACGCGCGTAGCAGGGAAGGTCGAGGAGCTCGTCCTCGACGGAGGCAATGAAATCTACGCGCAGCTGATTCCGCAGTGGGATGGGGAGGACAGCAGCTTCGACATCGCAACGATCACCGACCACGACCTCGCGCCGTTCACGAACCTCCGGCGAGTGGACGACATCGGCGGTCTCCTCGGGCCCCGCGCACGCAGGGCGCTCGCGCGGCGCGACGTGCAGGTCGACCGTGCCGACTGAGCCGTCCTTCTGTGAGCAGCACGCGAGGGCCTCGTCATCCAGGAGCACTCGGTCGACGGCGACGGGCATCTTCAGCACGGCCTGGGTAGGGTCGTCGCGAGGACACGTCCCCAGAGGAGGCCCACGATGATCGCGTATTCAGAGATAGGCACGCTCGACGACGAGCAGCAGGAACGCATCCAGAGTCTCTTCGAGCGCAGCTCCGCTATCTGGGACCTGCCAGAGGACGAAGGCAAGCTCGAGGTCTGGGATGAGTTCATCGAGGACTGCGAACGAGCTGAGTTCCCCCACCTCATCGCGAGCGCGCGGCTCGGCCAGTACACGACCCTCGTCAAGGCGGGGTTGGGAGTCCGAGCGCTCGACGCCTACGTGCGCCTCATGCAGGTCATCCACCGCCACGGCGACCTCATCGCACCTGAGAACGTGAACCGCATGCTCAACTCCATCGCGACGGCGAGCATGACGCTCGTCGACGACCCGGTCGTGCCGCTCGAGCAGATCACCCGTGCCATCGATCTCGTCGAGCAGCAGATCCGGCAGCGGGGTGCCGACATCGTCGGCGTCTACGTGGCGCGAGCCACGGTCTCTGCCGCCAGGGGCGAGTCCGAGGCGACGCTCGACTGGATTCAGCGCTGGCGATCAGAGAACAGCGTCGAATGGCGTCCGGATGACTCCGGCGTCATCCAGATGGAGCTGCCTCTGGTGGCCCGCTTCGATCTGCCGCGCGCGACGGAGACGCTCGAGCAGCGGTTGCGGATGCTCGAGATCGACCCTCGCGCGTTCGACGAGGCGCGTTCCGAGGCGGTGAACGCCTTGCCGCTGCTCATCATGCTCGCCTTCTTCTACGTTCGCGCGGGTCGGCGAGCGGACGCGAACCTCATCGCCGACCAGTTGCTCGCCGAGGTCGGATCCGCCCGGCTCGCTCGAGACGGTGTCGCCGAGTTCCTCATCCCCGTCCTGGAAGAGCGGCCGGATGCAGTGCTCGCTTCCGTCGACCACACCCTCCGCAACCTGCACCTCGAGGGGAGTGACTGGGAGGCGACAGCCGCCGTCGCGCGCAGCCGCATCCTCGCCGACCCGATCGGGGAGGAGGGCAAGCTGCTGAGGGCGCTGGCCGAGCAGTCCGCCGCCGCCTTGGACCGGCGTGGCGGCACCGACGTGCACTCTCGCGAACTCGAGACATTCTGGTGGGCGGGGCTCCCCACCCATCCACGGCCCACCCTCGTCGATGACCCGGAGGTCTGGGGCGATGTGGAAGAACGAGCCGAGACGATTCTCGCCGCGGGCTGGCTGCCTCGCACGGCGTCGGTGAGCTCCGAGGACCCGCCCATCTCCATCAAGCACCGCTACGTCGCGCACCTCGGCGACACGATGGAGCTGCTCTCCGCCGAGACGCCCGAAGAAGCCGACGCCCTCGCGGCCTCCCTCGCGGCGCGCTCGGAGCAGCTCAAGTGCGCGTCGACCCGCTACTGCGTGCCGTTGCTCCACGGTCTCAGGGCGGGTCAGCAGGGCAGGATCGCCACGCTCGTTCGCGACTTCCGCAGTTCGCAGACCGAGCTCCTGCGCGCGCCCGACGCCATCGAGGACGCCTTCCAGGCTATCGGCGAGCGGTTCTTCGCGGTGACCGTCGAACAGGCAGTCGCATCGCCCGACGTCGCGTGGTCGGAGATCGAGGAGCTCATCCAGACCGAGACTCGCCTGCGGGAGGTCACCGGTGGCCCACTCGCGCATCTCTCGCTCGCGCGCGCGGAGATTGCCGCCCACCGCGACGATGGCTCGGCCCTGCGCGCGGCCGTCGAGCAGGTGCAGCACGAGCTGGCAGCAGAGGAGAAGCTGCTCGACCGGGTCACGGTCGACCTCGAAGTCGTTCGGCTGACCGCCCTGGTCGAGCCCGCCTTCGCGGCGGCGACGGCCAAACGCGTCCTCGCGATCGGGGATGCCGAGCAGATTCGAGCCGCGACTGCGTGGCTGTGCTGGCTGGATGCCCGTTCCGGAGACAGGGCGGCCTCAGCCGAGCTTGTTCGGCTCCTGGAGAGCGTCGACGGGGATGTCTCACAGTTCGGGCCGTTACCCGGATGGGTGCTGCTCGAGGGGATAGCCGCACCCGGTGCCGACTTCGGACGGATCATCGATGCGCTGCTCGATGAGGTCGACGAGTCGCCAAGCGAGCTCATGGTCCTCGCCGCCTGCGGCAGCGCGCTGCTCGCCACATCCCCTGACGACCCGCGGGGCCCGAGACTCCGTTCGCGGGTCGCGGACCTCACCCGCGGTCTGGACACCCGGAACGGGGATGACGGGTGGAGCACCTGGGTGCGGGACCGATGGTTCCCGGGCGACACCTCCTTCGGGGTGTCCGCATGAGCGGGGAGAGCTTCCGAGTCGACCTGCGCGGCATCGTCGACATCCTGTCCCACCACCTGTACTCCAGCCCGCGCGTGTACCTCCGCGAGCTGATCCAGAACGCCAGGGACGCGGTGGTGGCCAGAAGCGAATCCGATCCGTCCGCCCCTCGGGAGATCGCGATCGAGATCGAAGACGGCGGGGCCGTGCTGGTCCGCGACTCCGGCATCGGGCTGACCGAGGAGGAGATGCGGTCGGTGCTCGCGACCATCGGCGCCTCGAGCAAGCGGAGCGACTTCACGCGAGTGCGTCGTCAGTACCTGGGCCAGTTCGGCATCGGGCTGCTGTCGTGCTTCCTCATCGCCGATCGCATCGAGGTGCGGTCGCGCAGCGCCCGTTCGGCCGACGCGCCGACGCTGAGCTGGGTCGGGAACTCTGATGGCACATTCACGATCACCAGCGCCCAGACGCCTCTCCCGGACGCCGGCACCGAGGTGCGAGTGCAGGCGCGCGCCGACGACCGGGAGTGGGTCGAACCGGTGCGGGTGCAACTGCTCGCTGAGCGTTTCGCGAGCTTGCTCGAGCTGCCCGTCAAGCTGCAGACCGGTGCGCACGCGCAGTCCGAGATCGTCAGCACCCGGACGCCGCCATGGAGAGGCTCCGGCCTCGAGGCGACCGCCTGGTGTCATCGCGAGCTCGGCTTCGCGCCCCTCGCCGTGCTTCCCATCGACGTGCCCACGGCCGGTGTGGTCGGGGTGGCCTTCATCTCGGACAGCCCGGGGCGGGTCGGGAACCGACACGGTGACACCGTCTACTCTCACGGCATGTTCGTCGCCGACGACAACGTGCAGCTGGCTCCGAACTGGGCCTACTTCGTGCGACTCGCCGTCGAGGGCGGCGACCTCGCCCTGACCGCCTCCCGAGAATCCCTGCAGGACTCGCCGGCGATCGGCGACGTGAAAGCGCAGATCGGGACGCAGCTCAGGCAGGGGATCGAGCACTTCGCGCTGAGCGACCCGGTCGGCTTCGACCGATTCATGGACGTCCACGCGAAGGGCATCCTCACCATGGCGGCGGGCGATGACGACATGCTCGACCTCGTGATCGGCCACGTGCCCTGGGAGACCAGCGAAGGCACGATGACGCTCGCGCAGATCCTGCGCCTCTCGGACGATGTGCGGTACACGACGTCGATGACCGACTTCATCGCGTTCGCCCCGCTCCTGCGCGCGAAGCGATCGCTGCTCGTCAACGGCTCCTATGTCTACGGCAGCGAGATCCTCCGCAAGGTGCGTGAGCGCCGCGGGCATACGGCGCGCGTGCGCGCGTTCGACCCGCACGCGTTCCTCGACTCCCTCCCGGAACCGCGCGAGGGTGGCGCGGAGGCCCGCGGGTTCGAGGTGCACGCCCGTGCAGTCCTCGAACGGCTCGGCGTTGACCTCGATCTGCGGGCGTTCGCGCCTGCCTCCACGCCTTCCCTGTTCGTGGCCGCCGGCGATGACCACTTGAGTCAGCTGGCGGATGAAGGTGCTGAGGCAGACCCTTGGGCGGGGTTGCTCAGCGAGCCTGAGGCGTCGCCTGCGCGACCGCGGCTCGTCATGAACATCACGAGCGACGCGGTGCGCTCCCTCGTGCGCGTGCGCGACGAGCGATTGCGGGCGGAAGCCATCAGCGGGCTCTATGTCATCGGCCTCCTTCGGGCCGGCCAGACGCTCGACGAACGGCACGGTGAACTGCTCAGCAGCACGTTGCACACCCTGATCACGGCGGCGGGTGGCGGGGAGTGATGCCCGGGCTGAATCGGGAGTAGGGTCGGCGGTCACGATCTGATCTCGCGTCCAACGGAGGGCCCCGAATGTCCGACACCACGTGCCACATGTCCATCTCCCTGGACGGCTTCGTCGCCGGCCCCGAGCAGAGCCGCGGGCATCCCCTCGGCCGGGGAGGGCACGGCCTCCACACGTGGCACATGGGGGATCCGCGCGCGACCGACGCCGACGAGGTCGCGGCCAGCTGGCTCATGCGGCCCCGAGGCGCCTACGTCATGGGCCGGAACATGTTCGGCCCGATTCGCGGCGAATGGGATGGAGAGTGGCGAGGATGGTGGGGCGATGAGCCCCCGTACCATGCGCCGGTGTTCGTGCTCACGCATCACGCCCGCGAGCCAATCGAGATGGAAGGCGGCACGACCTTCCACTTCGTGACCGACGGGTTCGACGCCGCCTTCGCCCGGGCCCTGTCCGTCGCGGACGGCAACGGCGTCGACATCGCCGGTGGCGCCTCCACGGTCGGACAGGCACTGCAGGCCGGCGTCATCGACGAGCTCGCCCTCGACATCGCGCCCGTGCTGCTCGGTGGCGGCGAGCGGATGTTCGACGGCGTCGAGACGTTCGGGTACGAACCGGTCGAGGTGCTGCACTCACCGCTCGCCACGCACATCCGGTACCGCAGAGCCGCACACGGCTGAGAGAGCGGGCCAGGCGGGAGGCTGCTGCCTGGCCCGAGTCCGACTCCGTCGCTCTTACGCGCCCGCGGCCCTGCGCACGTAATCGGCGATGGTCTGCTCAGTCTCCGGCGTCAGCGTGATGAGCGCGAACGACGTCACCCAGAGGTCGCCGTCATCGAGCTTCGCGGCCTCCTCGAAGCCGAGCGTTGCGTACCGAGTCGTGAACTTCGATGCCGCTTTGAAGAACACGACGACCTTGCCGTCTGCGTCGGTGTAGGCGGGGAAGCCGTACCAGGTCTTCGGCATGAGCTGCGGGGCGACGTCCTTCACGATGCGGTCGACGCCCTCGGCGAGCGCCTTGTCCTCGTCGGTCATCTCCGCGATCGCCTTCTGGATAGCCGCGTCGCCCGCGGCCCGGTTCTTGCCCGCCTTCTGCTCGGCGCGCAGCTCCGCGGCACGCTGCTTGACCGCCTCGCGCTCGTCCTTCGAGAGTCCGGTCGTCTTCTCCGCCATGGCAGCTTCCTTCGTTCAGTCGTGAGCAGGTGAATCACGACTACGGTACGACCCCTGGCGCGGGGATGCTTCTCCGAACCTGCTCGGTCTCCTCGAGCTCGCGAGTTCGAGGTCGTCTCGGGCCGGGTGGCGCGAATCCCCAGCTCGGTCGCCGAGGATGGGCGAGTCTGAGGAGGCGCACATGGGACTTCGCTGGTATTCGACCGTCATCGATTCGAGAGATCATCGCGCTCTTGCGGCCTGGTGGGCGGAGACGCTCGACTGGCAGGTCTCCTTCGAGGACGGCGACGAGGCGGTCATCATCCCGAAGTGGCTCGATGAGGACAACCCTGGGGTGCCCTTCGAGCGGGTCGGCCCCGGACTGGTCTTCGTCCCGGTCGGCGACGACAAGACCGTGAAGAACAGGCTCCACATCGACCTCGCGGCTCCGCTGCACGAGAGCCAGGTCGCCCATGTCGACGGCTTGATCGCGAGGGGCGCCAACCGCGCCGACGTCGGGCAGGGCGACGACGTCAACTGGGTTGTCCTGCGCGACCCGGAGGGCAACGAGTTCTGCGTGCTCTCGTCTCGCGAGAGCTGAATCGCGGCGGCGTGCTGTGGACGTGCGCACTACGACAGAGATTGTCGGTGGTCCGGTCCAAGATCAGGTCATGACAGATCAGCGAATCGACCAAGAAGCCGAGACCCTCGTCCAGACGATGGCGAACGACCTGCTCGAACCCGGGCCGCGCGAATGCCTGCTGTGCTACGTCGCCGTGCAGCTCGACGAGTTCGGCTGCGACGGCGCTCACCGCTTCTCGCAGTGGTACCAGGAACGCGCGGCCCCGCGAGCGACCGCACTCCTCGAGCGCCTCGACCGACTGGGCGCGTACTGCGACTGCGAGATCTTCCTCAACGCCTACGACGCGTGCGGGGGTGAGCCGGAGACGCTGCCGCCTTGCCTCGGCGTTCGGCGAGGTTCCACGCAGCCGTGCAGGCTGTGGTGGAGAGAGCGCCGATCCGCCTACTGACGGCCGCGGCCTCGCCGTTGCTCTGCGCAGGAGACGCAGTGCTCCGCGAAGGGACGAACCCGCAGCCTGATGTTCGGGATGCGCTGGCCGCACGTCGAGCAGACGCCGTAGCGGCCCTCTTCGAGGCGCAGAAGCGCTGCCTCGATCTGCCTGAGTTCCGACTGCGCCGCGTCCACCTGCCCGGCAAGGCGGGACCACTCGGCCGACAGCGGAGCGCCGTCGGGGTCGTGCTCGTCGTCGTCGTTGAGCGAGGAGCGGTCCTGGACAAGCGCCCGCAGTGCCGCGGACGTACTGGTGACGCGGTCGACGGCGTCCGCGCGGAGCGAGGCCAGTCGCTTCGCGTGCGTGGCGGGGGAGTCGGACTCCTCCATCTCATGAATGCCGTGCATGCGGGCCATTCTGCGCCACCAGCACCCCGGCCTGCCGAGGACCGCGCCCACCAGCGTTCGCGAGCCCGCGCTCAGGGACGGCCCGGGTTGCTCCCGCAGACTGACGGACCAGTCGAGCGAAGCCCATCGAACGGAGCCATATGGACACGGACGTCGTCGTCATCGGAGCAGGGCTCGCCGGCCTCAGGGCCGCGCGGAGCCTCGAGGAGCGCGGGCGCAGCGTCGTTGTCCTCGAGTCGGAGGACGAGGTCGGCGGCAGAGTCGGCACGGACGCCATCGACGGCTTCCTCTGCGACCGCGGCTTCCAGGTCCTCAACCCCGCTTACCCGGCGTTGCGCGCCTCCGTGGACCTCGCTGCGCTCGACCTCAAGCGCTTCGGGGTCGGGGCCATCGTCCGTTCGCGGGAGCGGACGTCGACGCTCGCGCACCCGCTCCGCCATCCGCGGTTCGCGTTGCAGACGCTGCTCAGCGGGCACGTGCCGGTCTCCGATGTCCTGGCCCTCGCACGCTGGCTCGGCCCGACGCTTGCACAGCCAGACCCGCAGGCTGCTGGGCCGGATACGACGCTCAGCGCCTCATTCGACGATGCGGGCCTCACCGGGCGGCTCCGACTCGACCTGCTCGACACGTTCCTCGCCGGAGTCCTGGCCGACAGCAGCGGAGGCAGCTCGGCGAACCACGTCAAGCAGCTCGTCCGCTACTTCGCGCTCGGCGCGCCAGGGCTCCCCGCCGACGGGATGCGCGCACTGCCCGCCCAGATCGCCGCCTCGCTGCACGAACCCGTCCGGCTCGGCACCGCCGCGCGGGAGGTGACCGAGACCGGGGGTGGCGTGCGGGTCGTCAACGACCGCGGGACGATCCTCGCCCGAGCCGCGATCGTCGCGGTCGCCCCGAACGACCTCCCTGCGCTGACCGGCCAGGCGGCTCCGAAGACGCACGGCCTGACAACATGGTGGTTCCGGGCCACGGGGACGCCGCGAACCGGGCCGTTCCTCCTTCTGGATGCCTCGAACATCGGCGGCGGGCCGGCCGGGCCGATCTGGAACACCGCCGTCATCTCGGAGGTGGCCCCTTCGTATGCCCCGGCCGGACAGCACCTCGTGCAGGCGACCACCCTCCTCGACCACCTGGACGGACTCGCGAGCGAAGCGGACGTCAGACGCGACCTCGCCCGTCTGTACGGCACGACCACCGACGGCTGGGAGGTGCTCGCGCACCACGTCATCCCGCACACCCTCCCCGCCCAGCCACCGCCCCTCGTCGACCGCGGGCCGGAGCGAGTCGGAGAGCGGCTCATCGTGACGGGCGACCACCGCGAGACAGGGTCCATCCAAGGTGCGCTGGTCGCCGGAGACCGGGCCGCAGACGCCACCGTCGAGCTCCTTGGCTGAACCGAGAGCGGCAGGGCGGAAGCTGCGGCTCGTCCTGCCTCACCAGCTGTTCGAGGCGCACTTCGCCGAGCCGACCGGAACCGTGTTCGTGCTCATCGAACACGATCTCCTCTTCCGCCAATACGCCTTCCACTCGCACAAGCTGGTCCTGCACCGAGCATCCATGTCCCGGTTCGCGCAGCGTCTCCGCGTTGCAGGGCACGTCGTCGAGTACCTGGAGAGCGACGCGGCTGCTCCCTCCGGCCAGCAGGTGGCCGCGCTCGTCCGCCGACACTCGCCGACCCGGGTGACGTGGTTCGACGTCGTCGACGACTGGCTTGAACGCGACCTGACCCGGGCACTGGCCGCAGGGGGCTACGCCGCGGCTGCGGACGACGAACTCGAGACGCCGAACTTCCTCACCGACCGGGCGCAGCTGGACTCCTGGTTCGCGCACAACGAATCACGCATGCACGAGTTCTACATCTGGCAGCGTCGCAGACTCGGCCTCCTCCTCGACGGCGACGGCCCATGCGGCGGCCGCTGGTCGTTCGATGCGGACAACCGCAAGCGCGTGCCGAGGGGATACGTGCCGCCGACGGTCTCGCGCTTCCGCGGACACCCGAGCGTGCATCCCCAGGGCGCCTTCGACCTGGACGCACTCATGTCTCCCGCCCCGCCATCAAATGGCCGCGACGAAGGGAAGGAACAGGTCGAACTCGCCGTCGCCTGGGTTCGTGAGGAGTTCCCCCACGCCCCGGGCGACCCGACGACGTTCGCCTGGCCGACGACCGCGGACGAGGCGCGCGAGCACCTCCGAGAATTCGTCCGCACGCGCCTCGACGACTTCGGCCCGTACGAGGACGCGATCTCCGCGGAGCATCCCTTCCTCAACCACAGCCTGCTCACGCCAGCACTCAACATCGGTCTGCTCGACCCGCGCGAGGTGCTGCAGATGACGCTCTCGAGCGCCCGCGCGGACACACCCCTCGCCTCCCTCGAGGGCTTCGTGCGTCAGGTGATCGGGTGGAGGGAGTACATGCGGGCCACCTACCGGCTCCGTGGCCGGGAACTCCGGACATCGAACGTCCTCGGACACACGAATCGCCTGGGGCGCGGATGGTGGACCGCCAGCACCGGACTGGACCCCGTCGACCTCGTCATCCGTCGCGTCCTCGCGACCGGGTACGCCCACCACATCGAACGCCTCATGGTGCTCGGCAACGCGATGTCACTGCTCCGCATCCACCCGGACGACGTCTACCGGTGGTTCATGGAGCAGTTCGTGGACGCCTACGACTGGGTCATGGTGCCGAACGTCTACGCCATGAGCCAGTTCGCGGCCGGCGAGACGGTGACCACCAAGCCCTACGTCTCCGGCAGCAACTACCTGCGGAAGATGTCCGACCTTCCTTCGGGGGCGTGGACTGAAGCCTGGGATGCCCTGTACTGGGACTTCGTCGCCCACCACCGGGCGGTCTTCGCCCGCAACCCGCGCACCCAGATGACGA
Source organism: Pseudoclavibacter sp. JSM 162008 (assembly GCF_041366455.1). Lineage (NCBI taxonomy): Bacteria > Bacillati > Actinomycetota > Actinomycetes > Micrococcales > Microbacteriaceae > Pseudoclavibacter > Pseudoclavibacter sp. JSM 162008. Next base: position 72,319 of record NZ_JBEWYX010000010.1, on the reverse strand, counting down.
TCGCGCTCCTCCAGAACATGGAGCCGGAGACGCTCGCACGACACCGTGCTCGAGCGCAGGGACTCCTGCAGGACCCCGACGAAACCCCGCTCGTGATCGGGACGACCCGCGACGCCACGTGACGCGCTTCCGGTGGACTGCTCGGACTCCTATGATCGGGCTACGACGCGTAATCCGTCGTCACATGTCTCGAGTGCAAAGGAGCCCATCATGGGCGTAGCCATGGTCTTCCCGAACCTGCCCGTCGCCGACGTCAAGGCGGCAACCGACTTCTACGTCGGACTTGGCTTCACCATCAACCCGATGTTCTCCGACGACAGCACCAGCTGCGTCGTCGTCAACGACCAGGTCGCGATCATGCTGCTGCAGACCGAGCGCTTCCAGGGCTTCCTGCCGGAGGGCGCGGAGACCATCGTGGGCAGAAACCGACACGAGAGCACGACAGCGCTCCTCCTCGGCAGCACCGAGGAAGTCGACGAGATCACGGCCAAGGCGGAGGCTGGTGGGGGCAGAATCCACCGTCCGGCTGAGGCGAACGAGTTCGGGATGTACGGCTCAGCGTTCGACGACCTCGACGGCCACCTGTGGGAGGTCTTCTACATGGCGTCCCCTGAGGCCTGACTCGCAGAGAGCGCTGCTCCGCGGGCCTCCGTTGCGCAATGCGGCAGCGGGGCTGGTGGAGCCGTTTCCTGTCTGGCACGGTTAGTCGTCCCCTCCACCCCGCACCCTTGGATACGCACATGACCGAGCGCACCCCGGCTGACCGCCACGCCGCAGCGACAGAGCAGGCGGCGCCCACGCGCAATCAGCGCCTCGATCGCCTCCCGTTCACCGGCAGGCACCGCAAGCTCCTGTTCGGGTCCGGCATCGGCTGGGCGCTCGACGCCATGGACGTGAGCCTCGTCTCGTTCGTCATGGCCGCGCTCGCGGTGCAGTGGAGCCTCGACGCGACGACGCTGTCGTTCATCGCCTCGATCGGCTTCGTCGGCATGGCGATCGGCGCGAGCGTCGGCGGACTGCTCGCCGACAAGCTCGGGCGGCGTCAGGTGTTCGCGGCGACCCTCCTCATCTACGGTCTCGCCACGGGTGCCTCCGCGCTCGCGGCGTCGGTGGGCGCGCTCATGGTGCTGCGCTTCATCGTCGGTCTGGGGCTCGGCGCCGAGCTTCCCGTCGCCTCGACGCTCGTGAGCGAGTACGCGCCGAAGCGCATCCGCGGACGGGTCGTCGTGCTGCTCGAGGCGTTCTGGGCTGTCGGCTGGATCGGCGCCGCCCTCATCGGGGCCTTCATCATCCCGCTGTCGGCGGATGGATGGCGCTGGGCCCTCCTGACGGGCCTCCTGCCTGCCGTCTACGCGGTGGTCGTGCGGTTCGGGCTCCCCGAATCCGTCCGCTTCCTGGAGAGCAAGGGCAGGTACGCGGAGGCCGAGCGAGCGGTCCGGCAGTTCGAGGAGTCGGCTCGCGTCGATGCGCCCCCAGCGGCGGGTATCGACGCGTCTGACCGCGGACACTCCGCAGCGCGAGCATCCGTGTCACCGGACTCCCAGCGGGCACGATGGCGCGACCTCTGGGCGCCGTCGCTGCGCCGACGGACGGCCGCCCTGTGGGCCGTGTGGTTCTGCATCAACCTCAGCTACTACGGCGCGTTCATCTGGATTCCGAGCCTCCTCGTCGGCCAGGGTTTCACCCTTGTGAAGTCGTTCGAGTTCACGCTCATCATCACGCTGGCGCAGCTGCCCGGCTACTTCGTCGCGGCCTTCCTCATCGAGCGCATCGGCCGGCGTGCGACGCTCGCCATCTTCCTGCTCGGTTCCGCGTGTGCCGCGTTCTGGTTCGGCTTCGCGACGACCGAGGGCGCGATCCTCGCCGCGGGCATGTGCCTGTCCTTCTTCAACCTCGGCGCGTGGGGAGCGCTCTACGCGATCGGCCCCGAGCTCTATCCGACGAGGCTGCGCGCGTCGGGAACCGGGGCGGCCGCGGGCTTCGGCCGCATCGCGTCGATCATCGCGCCGCTGCTGGTGCCCATCATGCTCGCGGGTGGTGGCAGCGTGCTCGTCTTCGGCGTGTTCGCCGCGGCGTTCCTGCTCGCCGCCGGTGCCGCATTCACCCTGCCGGAGCTCATGGGGCGGGAACTCGAGGAGTAGTCGACGCGGGGAGTGGCTCGCGCGCGCCGCGGCCCGCTCAGCCACGCGCCGACTAGCCTTGACGTGTGAGCGAACGACGAGATCCTTCACGACGCGGGGTCATACGGGGAAGCGCGGCTGTCGGCGGCGGAATCGCGACGGCGGCGCTGCTTGCCGCGTGCGGAGGCGACGACGCCGGTGGACAGGATGCGGATGCCACGTCGACGGTGAGCGGCGCCGTGCCCGTCGGCGACGTCCCGGTCGGAGGCGGGGTCGTCATCGCGGACACCGAGACGGTCATCACCCAGCCCGCCGCGGGTGAGTACTTCGGCTTCAGCTCGATCTGCACGCACCAGGGGTGCCCGGTCGCCACGGTGACCGCGGAGCACATCATCTGCCCCTGCCATTCGAGCCACTACGACACGAGGACCGGGGAGCCGGTCGCCGGACCGGCGGACCGGCCGCTCACCCCTCGCACCATCACCGTCACCGAAACTGAGGTCGAATACTCGTGAGCATCACCAATCTGACCGCGATCCGCGATCTCGCGACGGACGCGGGTCTCGAGGTCGAGTACTGGGGCTGGCGGGGCGAGAAGGAGCAGGTCGCGCCCGAGACGCTCGCGGCGGTCCTCGGCGCCCTCGGTCTCCCGGCATCCACCGACGAGGACGTCGCCGCCTCGGCCCGCGAGTTCGAGAACCGGCCGTGGCGTCGAGTGGTGCCGTCCTGCACGACGGTGCGGGAGGGCAGCGACGCCACGATCTTCGTCCACGTTCCTCACGGGAGCGCCGTCCAGGTCGACGTGCTCCTCGAAGACGGGTCGACTCGCAGCCTGCAGCAGGTCGAGAACTGGGTCGATCCGAAGGACCTCGACGGTGCGCTGATCGGTCGCGCGACGTTCGCGCTGCCCGCGGACCTGCCGACGGGCTGGCACGAGGTCGTCGCGAAGGTCGGGGACGACCTCTCGGAGCATGCGCCTGCTGGCACGCTGATCGTCGTGCCGACGAGGACGCCCTGGCCAGACGAGCGCTCGTGGGGGCTGTTCACCCAGCTCTACCAGCTTCGCTCGACCACGTCCTGGGGGATCGGCGACCTCCGGGACCTCGCCACGTTGACGGCCTGGGGTGCGCAGCGTGACGCGGACTTCGTGCTCGTCAACCCCCTCAACGCGAACCCTCCGGTGTCTCCCATGGAGCCGTCTCCGTACCTGCCGACCTCACGGCAGTTCGGCGACCCCCTGATCCTCACCGTCGACTGGGCGGCCGCCTTCGTCGCGCAGCGCACCGAGGTGCCGGCCGACACGGTGGAGCTGCTCTCGCGCCTTGCGGGCGAGGCGATCCTGGGCAACGGCGTCGACAGCATCGATCGTGACGCCGCCTGGGCGCTGAAGGAACCAGCACTCCGCGCGCTCTTCGACGTCTGGCAGTCCGCGAATGTGATCGACGACGACTTCACGGAGTTCCGCAAGGAGGCGGGGGAGCCGCTCGAGCGGTTCGGCGTCTTCTGCGCCATCTCGCGCGTGCATGGGCGAGATGCTCGCAACTGGCCGAGCGAGCTGGCCACCGCGAACGGTGCCGACGTGCTCGAGTTCGCGGCCGCTCACGCCGAAGATGCCGAGTTCTACGTCTGGCTGCAGTGTCTCCTGGAAGCGCAGGCGAAGCAGGTGCAATCCGATGCGAGGTCGGCCGGCATGTCGATCGGCATCGTGCACGATCTGCCCGTCGGTGTGCACGCCGGTGGAGCTGATGCGTGGTCGTTCGGGGCGGCGATGGCCCGCGGCGTGACGGTCGGCGTGCCGGCCGACCAGTACAACCAGTTCGGGCAGAACTGGTCGCAGCCGCCGTGGCGCCCCGACATGCTGGCCGAGCTCGGCTACGCGCCGTACCGGGACATGCTGCGCGCCGTCTTCCGCAACGCTGGCGCTGTGCGCATCGACCACATCCTGGGCTTCTTCCGCCTGTGGTGGATCCCGGAGGGCAACACCGCGAAGGATGGCTGCTTCGTGCGCACCGACGCAGAGGCCATGCTGGGCATCCTCGCGCTCGAGGCGCAGCGAGCGGGCGCCGTGGTGATCGGCGAGGACCTCGGCACGGTTCCGCCGGAGGCCAGGGATGCGCTGGCCGAGCGCGGCATGCTCGGTGCCTCCGTCCTGTGGTTCGAATGGTCGGACGATGGGGTCCCGCTGGCCCCTGAGGACTACCGGCGCGCCTGTCTCGCGACGGTGACGACGCACGACCTCCCGCCGACGGCTGGGTTCCTCGCGCTCGAGCACCTCGACGTTCGAGAGCGCCTCGGGCTGCTCGAAGGTTCGGTCGAGGAGGCGCGGGCCGAGGAGACCGAGACGATCTCGAAGGTCGTCGACCGACTCCGGCGAGCTGGCCTGGTGGGGGAGGAGCCGAGCAACGAGGACATCGTCGTGGCGCTGCACGAGTACCTTGCCGGTTCGGCTGCCCAGCTGTTCGGTGTCGGCGTGTCCGATCTCGCGGGTGACCGCCGCGGCGTGAATCAGCCGGGGACCGCCGACGAGTATCCGAACTGGCGAGTGCCCATGACGGATGCCGAGGGCAGGCTGGTCTCGCTCGAAGCGCTCCTGGGCTCGCCGCTCGCCGCCCGGATCGCGGCGGCGTCGGGGAGAACCGAGTAGCGCGGTGAGGCTCTCCGGCGGGTGGCGGCCACGGGGTGTCCGCGGCCTCCTCCTGGCGTCGGCGCTCGGTGCGTCGCTGCTGCTCGCGGCGTGCGTTCCGCCGGTGGCCGCGACGCGCGAATCCGCTGATGCGGTGGCCGTCATCGCCACCCCGGGCGTCACCCAGACGCCGACGCCGACGGTCACCCCGATCAACGTGCAGGTCGTGGCCGCGCCACGAGTCGCGGAGAACGAGAACCCGAAGCCTGTCGACGGCGAGCTCAGGTTCACGAGGGGCCAGTGGGCGACGGTGCTCGGCGCGAGTGGCGAACCCGTCGGCCGCTTCACCATCGCGGGTGTGGCCTTCGACGTTCGGTGTCTCGAAGAGGATGCTCCGAAGGCCGGCGGCAGCTACGTCGCGATCCAGCTGCAGGTCGAGGGATACGGGGCGCTCAGCGCCGAGGATGAGGAGGGCGCGTTCGCGCCCGTGTTCGCCTTCGACAGCCTTCGCCTGTTCGAGAAGAACGGCGACTCGAAGCTGGGGGCCTCGCTCGCGGACGACTGCATCGGGAGCTCCGTGCAGCAGCGCGAGTACGGGGTCGGCGCAGAGTCCGGGTACGTCGTGTTCGACGTTCCGAAGGAGCGCTTCGACGTCGTCTGGGAGTACGGCGACCAGTCGTTCCGGTTCGTGAATCTCACCGTCTGAGGGCCCCGCGCCGCGACCGGTCTCAGGTGAAGAGCTGCGGGAGGAGCGCCGCGGCGAGGGGATAGCCGAGGAACGAGACGGCGTCGAGGATGAAGTGCGCGACGACGAGGCCGCCCACGCGCCCCTTCCGGAGGAACCACCAGGAGAGCAGCACGCCCATGGCGACGTTGCCGAGCGCCATCCCGGGCCCCTGGTACAGGTGGTAGGAGCCGCGGAGGAGCGAGGACGCGACGATGATCTGCCAGGTCGCCCACCCCAGCTCGCGCAGGCGGGTCGCGAGATACCCGACGACGACGATCTCCTCCAGAAGCGCGGCACGCAGCGCCGCGAGCAGGAGCAGGATCACGGTCCACCACGTGATCTCCTGCGCGCTCGCCTCGACGGAGAGCGTGAGCCCGAGTGCCCTGGTCGCGAGGTAGAAGACGATGCCGGGCACGCCGACGCAGGCGGCCAGCAGAAGGCCCTGCCCGAGGTCGCCGAGGGGCTGCCTCGTGTCCAGGCCCAGCTTCCGGAAGCCGGAGACGGTGGGCGTCCAGAGCAGCCAGATCACCAGAGCGACGGGTACGAGGTCGGTGAGGATGCTCGAGAGCTGCAGGAGCGCGTCGAACAGTGGCCGCGCGTCGCGGGAAGCGTTCAGCGTCGTCGTCTGGTCGGCGAGCGCAGTAGCGCGCGTCGCACGATCCGCGAGGGAGATGATCGCGTACAGGCTCGACGGGATGATCGCGAGGGCCAGGACGATCCAGATCTCCCAGCGCAGCCGCGCGCGCGCGGAGCGGTCCAGTTCCTCCGGACCCTGGCTGACCGTAACGTCAATGCGCGAATGTGACATGTCCGCAGTCTACGAACGGCGAATGGCTTGTAAGAGTTGAACAAGACCCGTTTCGTGTGAGTAACGATCCCCTGAATTGGTGAAACCCCTCGCGCGAGGGGGCGTAGGTTCAACGGGTATTTGTCGATAATTCACAGAGTTCGTGGATGTTCGACGTTCACAGCCCCTGTTTCCCCAAGGAGGTCCTATGAGGACATCACGAGTTATCGCCGTGGGAGCCGTCGTCGCCACAAGCGCGTTGGTTCTCGCCGGCTGCTCTGCCCCGAATCGCGATCCGGAGATCGTCGGTGGCTCCGCCATCACGGTTGCATGGAACGACCCGTTCTTCGCGTTCAACGTGAACACCTCGGCCAACAACGCCGCGGCGAACGCCAACATCGTCCACGTCACGTCTGATGGCTTCATCGACTACGACCCGACCCCCGAGCTCGTGGAGAACACCGAGTTCGGCACGGTCGAAGAGGTCTCGACCGACCCGCTGACCATCAAGTACACGGTCAACGACGCGGTCACCTGGAGCGATGGCACGCCGTTCGACGGCGCCGACCTGCTGCTCACCTGGGCCGCCAACACCACGCACCGCGAGGCGGGCGAGGTGCCAGAGGCCGAGTACGACGACGAGGGCAACGTCACGAACCAGGACGCGATCGACGCGGCCGCGGACGCCGGTGTCTACTGGGGAACCGACCCGGCACCCGGTCTGCAGCTCGACCTCGCCTCGCAGGCTCCGACGCTCGCCGACGACAACAAGTCGTTCACGGTCGTCTACGACCAGCCGTACGCCGACTGGAAGACAATGTTCGCGCCGGACACGACGGCGATCTCGGCACACGGCACCGTCCAGCTCGCCTACCCGGGTGAGTACGACGACGCGCAGGCCGCGAAGGATGCCTTCATCACCGCGGTCAACGACAACGACAGCGAGTTCCTGAGCAAGGTCGCCTCCGCCTACCGCACCGGCTACGACTACACGTCGATGCCGGAGGAGCCGCAGAAGACCCTCTCCAACGGCCCGTACACGATCACTGATCTGGTCGAGAACCAGTACGTGACGCTCACGGCCCGCGAGGACTACACGTGGGGCCCGCTGCCGCACTACGAGACCATCACGATCCGCTTCATCCCGGACCCGCAGGCACAGGTGCAGGCGCTCCAGAACGGTGAGGTCCAGATCGTCTCCGGTCAGCCGACGACCGACCTCCTGCAGCAGCTCGAGGCCACCGAGGGCATCGAGTGGGAGTCCTCGCTCGAGGGCACCTACGAGCACGTCGACCTCCAGGTCGCCAACGGCGGTGTCTTCGACCCAGCCACGTACGGTGGCGACGAGGCCAAGGCCCAGCAGATCCGCGAGGCCTTCCTCCTCACGATCCCGCGTCAGGAGATCGTCGAGAAGCTCATCACGCCGATCGCCCCGGATGCGACCACGCGCGACTCGCTCGTGTTCCTTCCCGGCGCCGACGGCTACGAGGAGTCGGTCGCCGACAGCGGCGTCTCCCGCTACTCGGGCGACGACGCTGCCATCGAAGAGGCCAAGGGCCTCCTCGCGCAGGCTGGCGTGGCCAACCCCTCCGTCCGCTTCATGACGGCATCCACCAACCCGCGTCGTCAGCAGGAGCTGCAGCTCATCAAGGCCTCGGCCGAGAAGGCCGGCTTCACGATCGTCGACGCGAGCGCCGAGGACTGGTCCACCGTGCTCACGACGCAGACCGACGCCTACGACGCTGCCCTCTTCGGATGGCAGTCCGAGGGTCTCGGTGTCGGCGAGCCGTCCCCGAACTACATCACGGGCGGCATCAACAACTACTACGGCTGGAGCGACCCCGAGTTCGACCAGATCCTCAAGGACGTCGACGTCACGATCGACCCCGCCGAGGCTCAGGGCAAGCTCGTCGAGGCCGAGAAGATCATCATGGAAAACTCGTGGTCCGTGCCGATCTTCCAGTTCCCCGGTGTCGTCGCCTGGAGCGACGAGGTCGCGAACGTCAAGCCCGGGTTCCTCTCACCCCAGTACTTCTGGAACGCCTGGGAGTGGGCACCCGTGGAAGCCGCTGAGTAGTCACACCAGCGTCGAGCTCTCGACGCGCTGACCGCTGCGCGGTCAGATCTAGCGACGGCGGGAGTACCGTAGTCTTCTCGACTGCGGGACTCCCGCCTCGTCTGTTCACGGCCACATCCCCGGCCGAATGCCCCTTCCAGAACAGGACCCATCTGTGCTGAGATTCACCCTCCGACGCCTCTTCGTGTCGATCTTCATCCTGCTGGGCGCGCTCTTCATCGTGTACAACCTCGTCGCGATCTCGAAGGACCCGCTCGCGGACATCTTGGAGTCCACGGCTCCCAATAAGGAGCAGCTCATCGCCGCGCGCGTGGAGCTCCTGCAACTGGATGTGCCAGCGCCCGCCCGCTTCTTCCTGTGGCTCGGCGGCATCCTCGGGTTCTTCATCCCGACCTTCGACGACCCGAACGGCCTGTTCGGCTTCCTCGGCAACAACTTCTCCATGGGCGTGAACATCGCCAACCAGGACGTCGGCCCGCTCATCGCCTCGGCGGTCGGCCAGACCCTGCAACTCGTCACGGCCGCGACGCTCATCGCCGTCGTCATCGGCGTCGCCGTCGGTGTGACGACCGCCCTCCGCCAGTACTCCGGCTACGACTACACGGTCACGTTCCTGTCGTTCCTCACGTACTCGCTGCCGATATTCTTCGTGGCCGTGCTGCTCAAGCAGTACATGGCCATCGGCTTCAACGACTTCCTGCAGGACCCCGAGATACCGATACCGCTGCTGCTGCTCATCGGCGTGATCATGGGCTTCATCTTCATGTCGATCATCGGAGGGCCCGCAAAGACGCGCGCCACCGTGTTCGGTGCAGGTGCCGTCGGCACGATCGCGATCCTGTTCGGGATGGAGCTGCTCGACTGGTTCCGCAATCCCGGGCTCGGCACGGTGCTCATCATCGTGCTCGGCCTCGCCACGGTGCTGCTGACCGCCGCGCTCACGGTGGGCCTCTCGCACCGTCGCAACCTCATCGTCACCGGTGCCGTCGCGGTCGTCGGGGGAGCGCTCTGGTACCCGCTGCAGTTCGCGATGACCAACGAGATCGGCGCCTGGTTCCCCATCGTCCTCATCGTGGTCTTCACGGTCATCGCCTGGTTCGTCGGCAAGTACTTCGGAGGCCTCGACAAGCGCAACGTGGCGAGCAACGCCGCCATCGTCGGCTTCGTCGTGTCGCTGCTGCTCGTCATCGACCGCGTCATGCAGACCTGGTCCGGCTACTACGACCAGACCGGCGGACGTCCGATCGCGACCGTCGGTGCATCCAGCCCGCAGCTCGGCTCCGACCCGTCGATCTGGCTGCAGATGCTGGACGGCTTCACGCACCTCCTGCTGCCGACGATCGCCATCATGGTCATCTCCATCGCGAGCTACAGCCGCTACTCGCGCTCCAGCCTGCTCGAGATCATGAACCAGGACTACGTCCGCACGGCACGCGCGAAGGGCCTCCCCGAGCGCACCGTGGTCATGCGTCACGCGCTGCGGAACTCGCTCATCCCGATCACCACGATCGTGGCCGCCGACGTCGGCGCCATCATCTCGGGAGCGATCGTCACCGAGCAGATCTTCGGCTGGCGCGCGATGGGATCGATCTTCTCCGAGTCGCTGCGCAACGTCGACCTGAACCCGCTCATGGGCTACATCCTCGTGACCGCGGCGCTCACCGTGATCTTCAACCTGATCGCCGACATCCTGTACTCCGTCCTCGACCCGCGAATCCGCCTGAGCTGAGAGAGGGCTGAGCTATGACGACTCCGAACTTCACCGAGATCACCGCCCCGCAGCCTCACGGCCCCGGCGACGAGCTGACCATCGAGCAGCGTGAGACCATCGGCCTCAGCCAGGGCCAGATCGTGTGGCGGCGCTTCGTGCGCCACACGGGTGCCATGGTGTCCACCGCCGTCCTCCTGGTCATCGTGCTGCTCGTCTTCACGTCCGTCGGCATCGTCGTGCCGTGGTGGGACTTCTCCGAGGGCAAGTTCACGCAGATCCAGGTCTCGGGCTGGTGGGCCTACGACTGGAACTCCATCGCGCCGATCGTGAATGGCGGCAATCCGACCTTCGTGAGCCTCTTCGACTGGGGCTCGCACCCGTTCGGTCAGGACGAGATCGGCCGCGACATCTTCGCCCGCGTCATGCGCGGCACGCAGCAGTCGCTGACGGTCATGTTCATCTACGGCATCCTCGCAGCGGTCATCGGCATCATCGTCGGCGGCATCGCGGGCTACTACCGCGGCTGGGTCGACAACGTGCTCATGCGCGTCACCGACCTCTTCCTCGTCATCCCGACGCTCGTCTTCGCCGCCGTCCTCGGACAGCTCGCTGGACAGAACGAGGTGCTGCGGGCCTACGGCGCCGTCTCGCTCGCCGTGGTCCTCGGCCTCGTCGGCTGGATGTCGCTCGCCCGCCTGGTTCGCGGCGAGTTCCTCACCCTTCGCGAGCGCGAGTTCGTGGACGCTGCGCGCGTCGCCGGCGCCTCCGGCCGGCGCATCATCTTCCGCCACATCCTGCCGAACGCTCTCGGCGTGGTGATCGTCTCGACGACCCTGCTGATGAGCGCCGCCATCATCCTCGAGGCGAACCTCTCGTTCCTGGGCTTCGGCATCCAGCCGCCCGACGTGTCGCTCGGCCAGATCGTGCAGGAGTACCAGGGCGCGTTCGCCACCCGTCCGTGGCTGTTCTGGTTCCCCGGCGCCTTCATCGTGGCGATCGCCCTGTGCATCAACTTCATCGGCGACGGCCTGCGAGACGCCTTCGACCCGCGTCAGCGCAAGATCCCGGGCAACGGCACCTGGTCGCGCATGTGGCGCACGCTCACCTCGCGCGACGGCCGTCCGACCAAGGGCGACGCGGCTGACCGCGACTCGAGCAAGGCGGATGCGTGACGGTCCTCGTCGCAGAGCGCGCCGGGTCGCTGGCCCCTGTGGGGCTAGAACGCGAAGAGCGCGCCGACGACCAGCAGGGTGGTGATCAGCACCACCGTGTTCGCCACGTTCTGCGTGCGCACGACCGGGGCGAGCGGGGCTCCGGCCTCACGCTGCTGCTGGGCCCTGCGGTGCGTGAGGTTCACGGCCGCGTCTCCCGAGTACGTGCCGGGAGCGGCGCTCGTGCGGATGCTCTGCGACTCGTCGGTGAGTCGGCGAGGGTCCTTCCACAGGAGCGGGTCGCGCGGGTCCATTCGCTCGGCGCTGAGCCGGTCGGGCGGGGGAGCGGCCCACGCGCTGACCTTGCCCTCCGGCGTGGTGACGGTGAAGCCGCGCGTCGTCTCGACGAGCTCGATGTGGCCGTATGGCACAACCGTCTTCTTGAGGGGGTTGTTCACCTCGAGCGCATCATCGGTGAAGACGACGCTCGGGCTCACGAGGGTGATCCAGCCGACGCCGAGCGCCAGGATGGGCAGCGGCAGCACCGAGAGCAGGTGGCGGCCGGCACCGGGCGTCACCGCCACGGAGATGACGGCGACCAGCGCCATGGCGGCGATGACGCCGTAGACGACAAGACCCATGCGGGGGCGGAGAACTGTTCGCTCGGACACGAGCCAAGTGTCGCAGACGAATCCCGTCCCACCGCGGTGAGCGGACCGGCAGTCGGTCCGCTCGCACCTCAGACTCCACGCACTTCGACCGCAGCCCACCGGGAGGCACGCTCATGAGCACGACTTCACGCAAAGACGACACGACGCCCATCCTCGAGGTGCAGGACCTGAGCGTCGAGTTCTGGGTCGGCGGAGACTGGGTCCCCGCCGCGAAGGACATCAACTACGTGGTCCGGCCGGGCGAGGTGCTCGCCATCGTGGGCGAGTCCGGCTCCGGCAAGTCGGTGTCGTCGATGACGCTGCTTGACCTGCTCCCGAAGAACGGGCGCACGTCCGGAAGCGCGAAGCTCAACGGCACCGAGCTCATCGGCGCCCCGCAGTCGACGCTTCGTCGCGCGCGTGGCAATGACATCGCGGTCATCTTCCAGGAGCCGATGACCGCGCTCAACCCCGTGCTCACGATCGGCTTCCAGATCTCTGAGGCCCTGCGCATCCACAACCCGACGATGACGCCGAACGATGCGCGCGAGCGTGCGCTCGAGCTGCTTCGCCTCGTGGAGATGCCGAACCCGGCCAAGGCGTTCGACTCGTACCCGCATCAGCTCTCCGGCGGCCAGCGCCAGCGCGCCATGATCGCGCAGTCCCTGAGCTGCGACCCCGACCTCCTCATCGCGGATGAGCCGACGACAGCGCTCGACGTGACGATCCAGGCCGAGATCCTGGAGCTCATGCGCTCACTCCACGAGCGCCTGAACTCGGCCATCGTCATCATCACGCACGACATGGGCGTCGTCGCCGACATCGCCGACAACGTGATCGTCATGAAGGGTGGAGAGATCGTCGAGCGCGGCACGGTGCGCGAGATCTTCAAGAACCCGCAGCATGCCTACACGAAGACGCTGCTCGACGCCGTGCCGCACCTCGGCACGGGGGAGGCGAGCGGGCTGGACGCGCGCGAGTTCACGGGCGAGCCGGCTCTCGTCGTGCAGAACGCCGACATCGAGTACCCGAAGCAGGGGCGCGTCCCAGCGTTCAAGGCGGTCGAGGACGCGACGTTCGAGATCTACCCTGGCGAGATCGTCAGCGTCGTCGGCGAGTCCGGCTCCGGCAAGACCACGGTCGCGCGAGCGGTCGTCGGCCTGCTGCCGGTCGCGGCTGGCTCCATGAAGCTCAACGGCGTCGAGCTCAACGGCGTCTCCCGGCAGGACCTCGCGAAGGTGCGCCGCGACATCGGCATCGTCTTCCAGGACCCGGGCTCGTCGCTCAACCCCCGCTGGCCCGTCGGGCAGTCGATCGCCGAGCCGCTCATCCTCGAGAAGAAGCTCACGAAGGCCGAGATCGAGGCCCGCGTCGGCGAGCTGCTCGACCAGGTCGAGCTGCCCCGGTCCTTCCGCAACCGCTACCCGAACGAGCTCTCCGGCGGCCAGCGTCAGCGCATCGGCATCGCTCGAGCCCTCGCGCTCGAGCCGAAGCTCCTCGTCGCCGACGAGCCGACGTCGGCACTGGACGTCTCGGTGCAGAAGCGCGTGCTGGAGCTGCTCGTCGAGATCCAGCAGCGCCTGCAGTTCGCGGTGCTCTTCGTGACCCACGACCTCGCCGTCGTGGACCAGCTCGCCAACCGCGTGATCGTCATGAACCACGGCAAGATCGTGGAGCAGGGGCCGACGGACCAGATCCTGCGCGCACCCCAGGATCCGTACACGCAGCGTCTCGTCGCTGCCGTGCCGGTTCCCGACCCTGACGAGCAGGCGATGCGTCGCGAGGAGCGCGCCGCGCTCAAGCGGGCGACGGCCGGTGCGGTCACGAACGAGGTGCTCGGCGACGACATCGTGGTCTCCGACGCGCCGAGCGAGCAGCAGGAGAACGTGCTGCGGGCGGAAGCCGAGGAGCGCGAATCCGGGCAGTGACCCGGTAGAAACTTCGACCAGCGTGAGGCCCATCTCACGCTGGTCGGGAGGCGTGCCCTCCGTGACGTAGGATGAACTGCCCTTTTCTCAAATGAAAGCACCCCTGAATGACTGCTGTGCCTGTCGCCCACCGTTCTGAACTCCGTAACGTCGCCATCGTGGCGCACGTCGACCACGGCAAGACGACCCTCGTCGACGCCATGCTGAAGCAGACGGGCTCGTTTGGCGAGCACGACAGCAACTCGACCGAGGCCCGAGTCATGGACTCGAACGACCTCGAGCGTGAAAAGGGCATCACCATCCTCGCCAAGAACACGGCGATCTCGTACAAGGGGAAGCACGCCACGGATGGCCCGATCACGATCAACGTGATCGACACCCCCGGCCACGCCGACTTCGGCGGTGAGGTCGAGCGCGGCCTGTCGATGGTCGACGGCGTCGTCCTGCTCGTCGACGCGTCCGAGGGGCCCCTCCCACAGACTCGCTTCGTGCTCCGCAAGGCGCTCGCCGCGAACCTGCCCGTCATCCTCTGCGTCAACAAGACCGACCGTCCAGACGCCCGCATCGACGAGGTCGTCGCCGAGAGCCAGGACCTGCTCCTCGGCCTCGCCTCCGACATGGCCGACGAAGCACCGGATCTCGACATCGACGCGCTGCTCGACCTGCCCGTCCTCTACGCCTCCGGGCGTGCCGGTGCCGCTTCGCACAACCAGCCCGCTGACGGCGAGCTGCCGGACAACGACGACCTCGAGCCCCTCTTCGAGACGATCCTCAAGCACATCCAGCCGCCCGCCTTCGACCCGGAGGCGCCGCTGCAGGCGCACGTGACGAACCTGGACAGCTCGCCGTTCCTCGGACGTCTCGCTCTGCTGCGCGTCTTCAACGGCACGCTCAAGAAGGGCCAGAACGTGGCCTGGGTCAAGAACGACGGCTCGGTGCACAACGTGCGCATCACGGAGCTGCTCGAGACGAAGGCGCTCGACCGCGTCCCCACCGACTCCGCAGGCCCCGGTGACATCGTCGCCGTCGCCGGCATTCCCGAGATCATGATCGGCGAGACGATCGCCGACCCCGAGGACATCCGCCCGCTCCCCGGCATCACGGTCGACGAGCCGGCCATCTCGATGACGATCGGCACGAACACCTCGCCCATCATGGGCAAGGTCAAGGGCCACAAGCTCACCTCGCGCATGGTCAAGGACCGTCTCGACCGCGAGCTCATCGGCAACGTCTCGATCCGTGTCCTCGACATCGGCCGCCCGGACGCCTGGGAAGTCCAGGGCCGTGGCGAGCTCGCGCTCTCCGTCCTCATCGAGAACATGCGTCGCGAAGGCTTCGAGCTGACCGCCGGCAAGCCGCAGGTCGTCACGAAGATCGTCGACGGCAAGACGCACGAACCGTACGAGCACCTCACGATCGACTCGCCAGAGGAGCACCTCGGTGCCATCACGCAGCTCCTCGCGGCGCGCAAGGGCCGCATGGAGTCCATGTCGAACCACGGCACCGGCTGGGTGCGCATGGAGTTCGTCATCCCGTCGCGTGGCCTCATCGGCTTCCGCAGCGAGTTCATGACCAGCACACGCGGCACCGGTATCGCCAACGCCATCTCGCACGGCTACGAGCCATGGGCCGGCCCGATCACGACCCGCACGTCGGGCTCGATCGTCGCCGACCGCGCCGGAGTGGCGACGCCGTTCGCGATGATCGCCCTGCAGGAGCGCATGTCGTTCTTCGTGCAGCCGACCGAAGAGGTCTACGAGGGCATGGTCATCGGCGAGAACTCGCGCGCCGACGACATGGACGTCAACGTGACCAAGGAGAAGAAGCTCACGAACATGCGTTCCGCCAACGCGGACACGTTCGAGTCGATGACCCCGTCGCGCCAGCTCACGCTCGAGGAATGCCTCGAGTTCGCTCGCGAAGACGAGTGCGTCGAGGTCACGCCCGAGAAGATCCGCATCCGCAAGCTGCTCCTCGACGGCAACGCACGTGCACGTGCCACGTCGCGCGCCAAGAAGCAGTAGTCGAACGTGCGAACTCGCACGGTTCGCAGTGAAGATTAAGGTCGTATGACGGAAGTCATCGAACAGCCTGCCGGAGAGCAGCGAACCGGGGAGCGAATCCTCGGGGCGCTGCTCTACGCGCTTTTCGGCCTCATCGTCGGCACGGTCACGACGTTCCTGCACCGCGGTCGCGTCGAGCTCTTCGACACCACGCTGTGGGTCGGTATCGTGCTCGGACTCGCCTGCATCCTGTGCCTCGGCATCGGCCTCCGCATGTACCTCGTCGATCGGTGGATGACCACGGGCTTCGCGGCCGGCGTCGTCGCGGCGGTCGGCGCCCTCGGACTCTGGAACCCCGGGTCCAGCGTCGTCGTCGTCGGGGACGCATTCGGCCTCGCGTGGCTGGCGCTCGCATCGCTCATCGCGGCGGCCTGCGCATTCTGGCCGCAGCTCCCGAGCCGTCGCGCGCGAACGACGCCCGTCCGCGACGAGTACGATGGGAGATCGCCCACGAACTTGGAGGAGTCACCCAAGTGACCTACGTCATCGCCCTTCCCTGTGTCGACGTGAAAGACCGGGCCTGCATCGACGAGTGCCCCGTCGACTGCATCTACGAGGGCGACCGGATGCTCTACATCCATCCGGACGAATGCGTCGACTGCGGGGCCTGTGAGCCCGTGTGCCCCGTCGAGGCCATCTACTACGAAGATGACCTGCCCGACGAGTGGAGCGAGTACTACACCGCGAACGTCGACTTCTTCAGCGAGATCGGCTCCCCGGGAGGCGCGGCCAAGGTGGGCGTCATCCATCACGACCACCCCCTCATCGCGGCGCTCGACCCCCAGGGGGACGGCGCGTGACGCTGGGTGAGCTTCCCGACTATCCGTGGGACAACCTCGCGCCGTACGTCGAACGAGCGAAGTCGCATCCTGACGGCGCCGTGGACCTGTCGATCGGCTCGCCGGTCGACCCGACTCCCAAGATCGTGCGGACGGCGCTGCGCGAGCACGCCGACGCGCACTCCTACCCGACGACAATCGGCACCCCTGAGGCGCGGGATGCAGTGGTCGAGTGGTTCGCGAGGAGCCGGGGTGTCACGGGCCTCGAGCGAGCGAACACGATGCTCACGGTGGGCTCGAAGGAGTTCGTCGCCACGGCGGCGTTCTTCCTGCGCCTCGGTGCAGGCGATACCGTCGTCTACCCGGCACGCGCGTACCCCACGTACGAGATCGGCGCCGTCTTCGCTGGGGCGGCGGGGTTCTCAGATGACGACCCGGCTTCCTGGCCCGCGTCGACGAAGCTCATCTGGCTGAACAGCCCCGGGAATCCGGACGGACGCGTCCTCGGCGTCGACGAGCTCAGGGCCGCGGTCGAACGTGCGCGGGAGCTGGGCGCCATCATCGTGAACGACGAGTGCTACGCCGAACTCGGCTGGGGTGAATGGTCGGGGGAGCGCATCCCGAGCATCCTCGACGATCGGGTAACCGATGGTGACCTGACGAACATCCTCGCCTGCTCGTCGCTGTCGAAGCGCTCGAACCTCGCCGGATACCGAGCGGCGTACATCGCTGGTGATGCCACGCTGATCGAGAGACTCCTCGTCGCGCGCAAGCATGCCGGCCTCATCGTGCCAGCTCCTGTGCAGGCGGCGGTCGCGACGGCGCTCGGCGATGACGAGCACGCCAGGGAGCAGTACCACCGCTACCGCCGACGCCGCGAGGTGCTGCTGCCGGCCCTGCAGTCCTGGGGGCTGCGCATCGAGCACAGCGAGGCGGGGCTCTACCTCTGGGGCACGACAGGACATGACTCGTGGACCACGATCGGCGCGCTCGCCGATCTGGGCATCATCGGCGGGCCGGGCGTCTTCTACGGCGACGCCGGAGCCCAGTACGTCCGTATCTCCCTGACGGCCACCGATGCGCAGATCGCTGAGGCCGCTCGGCGCCTGATTGCGGCCAGTGCCGACCATTCGGTGCACGCGCAGTAGACAACAGACAGCACATCGCGGGTTTCATTGTGGATTCGCATAGTCACCTTGTCGACCGATTAGGCTATGAGAACACTGCGCGTTCTGCGTGCTCGCCGGGGAGCATCCCCCACTCGCTCGAGGAGGATCTGTGACTGAACAGCACAAGCAGGCTGAGGCCCACCAGCACGAGGCGGACTCGGCCACCTTCAGGATCGGCGACAGGACCGCGGATTTCCCAGTCCTGCGCGCCACCGAAGGCGCTGACGCGGTCGACATCTCGACGTTCATGAAGCAGACGGGGTACACGACGCTCGACCAGGGCTTCGTCAACACGTCGTCGACCAAGTCCGCCATCACGTACATCGATGGTGCCAACGGCATCCTGCGTTACCGCGGCTATCCGATCGAGGAGCTCGCCTCCAAGTCGAGCTTCCTCGAAGTCGCCTACCTGCTCCTCTACGGTCAGCTCCCCACCGAGTCCGAGTACGAGAACTTCACGGATCGCATCCGCCACCACACCCTCCTGCACGAGGATCTCAAGCGCTTCTTCACGGCACTGCCGCCGCACGCTCACCCCATGTCGGTACTCTCCAGCGCGGTCAACGCGCTCTCGACCTACTACGAGGACTCGCTCGACGTCCACAACCCCGAGATGGTCGAGCAGTCGACCATCCGCCTCCTCGCGAAGATACCGGTCATCGCCGCCTACGCGCACAAGAAGAGCATCGGCCAGGCCTTCTTGTACCCGGACAACTCGCTCGACTTCGTCGACAACTTCCTCAAGCTCAACTTCGGCAACCTCGCCGAGCCGTATGAGGTCAACCCAGTGCTCTCGAAGGCGCTCGAGCGCCTCCTCATCCTGCACGCCGACCACGAGCAGAACGCATCGACGTCGACGGTCCGCCTCGTCGGCTCGACCGAGGCGAACATGTACTCGTCGATCTCAGCCGGCATCAGCGCGCTCAACGGCCCGCTGCACGGTGGCGCGAACGAGGCCGTCCTGAAGATGCTCGCGCAGATCCAGGAATCGGGCGAGGGCGTCGACCGCTTCGTCGAGCGCGTGAAGAACAAGGAAGACGGCGTCCGCCTCATGGGCTTCGGGCACCGCGTCTACAAGAGCTACGACCCGCGCGCGAAGCTCGTCAAGGAGTCCGCCGACGAGGTGCTCGCCGCCCTCGGCGTCAACGACCCGCTCCTGGAGCTCGCCACGCAGCTCGAGCAGGTCGCGCTCAACGACGACTACTTCAAAGAGCGCAGCCTCTACCCGAACGTCGACTTCTACACGGGCCTCATCTACAAGGCCATGGGGTTCCCCACGCGCATGTTCACGGTGCTCTTCGCCATCGGCCGGCTGCCCGGCTGGCTCGCGCACTGGCGTGAGGCGAACGCCGACGCCAAGACGAAGATCGGTCGCCCGCAGCAGCTGTACACGGGGGAGCCGGAGCGGCACTACCCGGAGAACCGCGGCTTCCAGCTTCTCTGACGCTGGCCGCGCGACGACAAGAGAGAGCCGCCGGAACCTGGAAACCCCTGAAAGGGCTTCCGTTCCGGCGGCTCTCGCTCTACGCTGAACGAACAAGACACTCCCCGCTCGAGCCGCACGACAGGTGGCCAGCGGGGAGTGTTGTTTCGTCTCCGAGTTGCGGGGGTTGCCGCTAGGCGTGCAGCGCGTCGTTGAGCTGGATGCCAGCCCCCGTGCGGGCCAGGGCCTCGACGGCGCCGTTGAGCGAGTTGCGACGGAACAGCAGGTTGGGCACACCGGAGAGCTCGGCGGCCTTCACCGAGCGGGGCTCACCGATCTGACCGTCGGGGTCGCTCACGCCGATGAGGGAGACCTTCGTCCCGGCCGTGACATAGAGGCCGGCCTCGACGATCGAGTCGTCGCCAAGCGAGATGCCGATGCCGGAGTTCGCGCCCAGCAGTGCGCGCTCGCCGATTCGGATGCGCTCCTTGCCGCCGCCGGAGAGCGTGCCCATGATCGATGCGCCGCCGCCGATGTCGCTGCCGGCTCCGAGGACGACGCCCTGGGAGACGCGGCCCTCGACCATGGAACGGCCGAGCGTGCCCGCGTTGAAGTTGACGAAGCCCTCGTGCATGACGACCGTTCCCGGCGCGAGGTGCGCACCGAGCCGCACCCGTCCGCCGTCCGCGATGCGCACACCCGCCGGCATGACGTAGTCGAGGAGGCGCGGGAACTTGTCGACGGCGTAGACCTGGATGCCCTCGCGCTGAAGGCCCGCGCGCGAGCTCGCCGCGAGCTCGGGGCGCATGGGCCCGACGTTGGTCCACGCGTTGGTCGGAAGGTGGCCGAAGATGCCGTCGAGATTGATGCTGTTTGGCTCGACGATGAGGTGGCTCAGGAGGTGCAGGCGCAGGTAGGCATCGACGACGCTCTCGACGGGACCGTCCAGCTCCACGGTCACCGTGACGGGGCTGACCTGGACCTGGCGACGCTCGTCATCGTAGGCGAGGGCGGCGAAGCTCGCGGGCGAGATGTGCGGGTCTCGGCCCTCTGGCAGGGCGCCGAGCGCGGGTGTCGGGAACCAGGCGTCGAGCACCTGTCCGTCGTTCGTGATGGTGGCGAGGCCGTCGCCCCACGCGGTCCGCGGGTCGTTGGAGGTTGGTGCATCGTTGGTCATGGCTCCAGGCTACCCAGCGAAGGGCTCGCGCGGGCACGAGCGGGCCCGTTCCGGTGGAGGACTTAGGCTTGAGCGCATGTCTTCTCTCGCGAGCGCCGACGCCATCGATCTGACGCGACCTTCGACCGAACTCACGAGGCTGCTGTGCGACATCCCGTCGGTGTCTGGCGACGAGGCGGCGATCGCCGACACGATCGAGGCTGCGCTCTCGCCGTTCGAGCATCTCGAAGTGCTCCGGCTCGGCAACACGATCGTCGCGCGCACGTCGCTTGGTCGCACGCAGCGGGTCGCGATCGCCGGGCACATCGACACGGTTCCGATCAACGAGAACCTCCCGACCCGCAGCGAGGTGCTGACGCCCGAGCAGGCGGCCGCGGACGTGCCGGGCACGCCGGCCGGCGAGTACCTCTGGGGTCGCGGCACCGTCGACATGAAGGCGGGTGTCGCCGTGCAGCTGCGGCTCGCGGCAGAGCTCACGGAACCCGCCGTCGACGTCACCTGGATCTGGTACGACAACGAAGAGGTCGCCTCGGACCTCAACGGCCTCGGTCGGCTCGCCGATGCGCGACCCGATCTGCTCGCCGCGGACTTCGCGATCCTCGGCGAACCCACGAAGGGGGAGGTCGAGGGTGGCTGCAACGGCACGATCCGCGTCGACATCCGCACGAGAGGCAAGCGCGCGCACTCCGCGCGCGCCTGGGTGGGCGAGAACGCCATCCACAGGGCGGCGCCGATCCTCGCGAGGCTCGCAGCGTTCGAGCCGGCCACCGTTCCCGTCGAGGGGCTCGACTACCGGGAGGGGCTCAACGCCGTCCGTATCTCAGGGGGAGTGGCCGGCAACGTCATCCCCGACGAGTGCGTCGTGCATGTCAACTACCGCTTCGCTCCGGACAAGTCGCTCGACGAGGCCGAGGCCAAGCTCCGAGAGTGGTTCGGCGACTTCGAGCTCGACTTCGTGGACCGCTCTCCCGCCGCTCGTCCCGGGCTGGACGCACCGCTCGCCCGGGGCTTCCTGGAGGCGGTAGGGGCGGAAGCCAAGCCGAAGTACGGGTGGACAGACGTAGCGCGCTTCTCGGCCCTGGGCATCCCAGCCGTCAACTACGGCCCAGGCGACCCGTTGAAGGCGCACGCGGACGACGAGCGGGTGCTGCTGACCGAGATCACGCGCGTCGAGGAGGGACTGCGCACGTGGCTGACCTCACGCTAGCCAGGACGGGGCGCGACGACTTCACCGTCGCCGCTGACACACGACCCACCTACTTCTCCTACTACTGGAATCGCCTGCCGCCGCTTGCGCAGGTCGCCATCATCTTCGCCGTCTCCCGCGTCGTGACGACCACGTTCCTGCTGGCGTTCGCATCACAGCAGCAGGAGACCTGGCAGTCGCCGGCCAAGCCCGACCTGTGGACCTTCTCGAACCTTTGGGACTCCGCCTGGTACGAGCGCATCGCGACGGGGCCGTACGGCTACTCCAGTGACCTGCCGAGGAACGACGAAGGGCAGGTGACCGAGAACGCGTGGGCGTTCATGCCCGTGTACCCCGTGCTCGTCCGCGCGCTGATGCTCGTGACGACGCTCCCCTGGGAGATCGCGTCGGTGCTCGTCGCGACGGCCTTCGGGTTCGGCGCGGCATGGGTCTTCAACCGAACGCTGGCCCTGGTCGTCGACAAGAGCACGACGTCGTTCGCGACGCTGCTCTTCTGCATCGGGCCGACGAGCCCGTTGCTGCAGCTCGGCTACGCGGAGAGCGCGCAGAACTTCTTCGTCGCGCTGCTGCTGTACCTGCTCATCAAGCGCCAGTGGCTCGTCATGCTCCCCGTCATCGTCATCGCGTCCTTCACCCGCCCGACCGGGCTCGCATGGGCCATGACGCTCGGCCTGTACTTCCTCGCTCGCTGGTGGATGCATGCCAAAGGCCGGGAGGACTTCCCGAAGCCGGAGGTCATCAAGGTCATGGCGGCCGGTCTGCTCTCGGCGCTCGCCGGCTTCGGCTGGCTCCTCATCGCGTGGGCCGTCACCGGCGTTCCGTCGGCCTACATCGACACTGAGCTGGCCTGGCGCATCCACTACACCGGCCCCATCGAGCTCGTGCCATTCACCGGCTGGTTCCACGGTGCGACGTTCTGGTTCGGGCAGCCGATCGGTGCCATCATCGTCGTCCTGTTCGTCGTCGTCGTGCTCGGCGTCATCGCGCTCCCGGTCATGCGAAGGCTCGGCATCGAGATCAGGATCTGGCTGCTCAGCTACTTCACATACCTGTTCGCCGTGTTCTTCCCGCAGTCGAGCACCTTCCGTCTGCTCATGCCGATGTTCCCCGTCCTCGGCGCGGTCGCCATCCCCAAGTCACCGCTCTATCGGGTCGGTGTGGTCGTCGTCATGCTCGTCGGCCAGCTGGTCTGGCTGTACATCTGCTGGTACACCGTGGAGGGTGACTGGACCCCGGCTTAGCCCGGTCCAAAACGTCACCGTTCCGTGGCCGGAGCGTCATCGTTTCCGGCACAGAAAGACCTGGTGAACCCTACATTGAGTGCAGGCAGCAGCACCGACGCAGCAGCGTCGACAGAACACGGGGGAGCAGGACATGGAACGAGTTGGGGCGGGGCGGATCGTGGTCATGGCGGCGGTCGGGATGCTGGCACTTTCGGGGTGTTAGGCGACACCGGGGGAGGCGGGCCCCACGACCACGTCGTCACCCACCGCTCCCTCCTCGGCGACGCCCGAGGAGACGGAGCAGCCCGCTGCGGTTTGGGCTGTCGCTTCGATCGACTCAGCGGATCAGTGCGACCAGTTCACAGAGGCCATGAAAGGCGAGCTGTTGGCTCCTGAGGTCGTGACGTTCCGGTCCATCTTCTTCGGGCAGCAGGGGGACGAGTTCGTCCAGCTCGGGGATGCAAGTGACAATGTCTGCAGCTGGACGCCGGTGAAGTCTGCCGAGCAGAAGTGGCGTGAGACGTCGCTGCACATCGCGACTATTCCCGCGAGCGAGGATTTCGACGCGGCCTCGACGTTTGACGAGTTCGAGAGCTCGGCCGAGGGGCAGAGTCTCGGGACCTCCACGTACGCGTCAGAGCCGCTTGGGGCTGGCACCGTCTACAAGCTCGAAGACGTCGTGCACGGAGAGACGGTCAATGCGGATATCTGCCACTACGTCGAGGACAGGACCGTCGTGACGATCACGCGCGAGACCGACGGGCAGTGCGTCGCGGCCCTCGAGCGGGCCGTCGCCGTCGCCAAGGGCTGACCTGCCCGCCCGAGCCCGCAGACAGCGATCGCCGCATCCAGCACGGATGCGGCAATCGTCGTCTGCGGGTTGCCCCGCTGGTTGAGCTAGGAGCGTGCGGCGTCGAGGCGCTCGCCGACGTTCTTCCAGTTCACGATGTTCCAGAACGCCTTGATGTAGTCGGCACGGACATTCTGGTAGTCGAGGTAGTAGGCGTGCTCCCACACGTCGAGCTGCAGGAGCGGCGTGACCCCGAACGGGATGTTGCCCTGCTGGTCGAAGAGCTGGAACGTCGTCAGGTTGCCGCCGGTCTGGTCGTAGCCGAGCACCGCCCAGCCGGAACCCTGGACGCCGAGGGCCACCGCGGTGAACTGCGCCTGGAACTTCTCGAGTCCGCCGAACTGCTCGTCGATGGCGTCCTTGATGCCACCCTCTGGCTCGCCGCCCTCGGGGGAGAGGTTGGTCCAGAACACGCTGTGGTTGACGTGCCCGCCGAGGTTGAAGGCAAGGTCCTTCTCGAGCTTGTTGATGTTCGCGAGGTTGCCGCTGTCTCGCGCCTCGGCGATCTGCTCGAGGGCCGTGTTCGCGCCCTTGACGTACGTCGCGTGGTGCTTGTCGTGGTGCAGCTCCATGATGCGAGCTGAGATGTGGGGCTCGAGTGCCGCGTAGTCGTATGGAAGGTCGGGAAGCGTGTATTCAGCCACGGAAAGTCCTTTCGATCATCTGGCAAGAGCAGGAGGCGTCGTCGACGCCAACGCCTTTCGACGCTACACCTCGCTTCTGGTCGTTCCCCCGTCGATTCCCCGCAAATCTGCGTGCATCCAGAACACGACTTTTCACATTCCGGAGGGCCGAATGCACACTCCGTCCACGAATTTGGGATACTAGGAGGACACTGCACAAATCTTGGAGGCGCAATTATGGCCGCGATGAAACCGCGTACTGGTGACGGACCTATGGAAGCCATCCGCGAAACACGGCTGATCATCGTCCGTGTACCCCTCGAGGGTGGCGGGCGCCTCGTGGTGTCCGTCAACGACGACGAAGCACGCGAGCTTCGCGATGCGCTGAGCTCGGTCGTCGGCGAATAGCCGTTCCGCACGAAGCAGATGGGCGTCGACCATTCGGTCGGCGCCCTTCTGCTGTGCCTGCTCGTCTGCTGTGCCTGCTCGGGGCCCTCTTGTCTAGCGCAGCTTCGTGAGCTGCAGGATCCCGCCGTCAAGAGGCAGGAGTGAGAGCCGCAGGTCGTCTTGCAGGTCGAACTCGGCGTAGAGCGCGCGGAGGCCGCTCGTCAGCGCATCGCGGCGGGCCGGCGATGCCACCTTGCCGCCATTGAGCGCGCCGAGTGCCACGATCGTGCCGCCCGGGCGGATGAGCCGGAGTCCGTGCTGCAGGTGAGCGCCGATGTGCGCCACGTCGCCGCCGATGACGACGAGGTCGTACCCGCCCTCCGTCATGCGGGGGAGCACGTCCTGCGGGTGGCCCGTGATGAATCGGAGGCTCGCGCCTCGCGCACCCGCCGAGATGAGCAGGCGACGAGCGTGGCCGAGGTACTCGGGCTCGGCATCGATGCAGGTGATCGTCGCGCCGGGCGCGCCGCGCCAGACCGCGTGGGTCAGTACTCCCGCCCCGGTGCCGATCTCGATGATCGTGGATGCGCCGGTGGCGGCGGCGAGGAACGTCAGATGGGCGGCGGCTGCCGCCGAGGGGAGCGGGAGTCCGAGTTCGAGCGTCAGCTGACGAGCATCCCGGACGAGGGCATCGTCCACGATTCGCTCGTTGATGTAGCGCGAGCTGAGCTCCAGTTCAGACATTCTCCAAGACTAGCGTCGGCCTGGCCCTCGGGGCCCGAATGGGAGTCCCAGCTGGCGTCCCTCGAGTGCCGTGTTGGCGCAGACCAGAGCCTATGATGGGACGGTGTTTGGGCTGACGTTTGAGAAATTGCTGTTGATCGGCATTATCGCGGCCTTCATCATCGGTCCCGACAAGCTCCCGAAAGCTGCCGAGCGTCTCGCTGATGCGGTCAAGTGGCTTCGTGGTGCGTCCACGAACGCCAAGTCGCGCATGAAAGAGGAGATGGGCGACGACTTCGCGGACGTCGACTGGCGCAAGCTCGACCCCAGACAGTACGATCCCCGCCGCATCATCCGCGACGCGCTCCTCGCTGAAGACGAGCCCGTGGCCCCTGAACCTGCTGTCGCGAAGCCGACCTCGACAGGAGCGGCTGCGAGCACCGCGGCGCTGGCCGCTGGAGGAGCCGCCGCCGCGATCGGCGGTGCTTCGCGACCGAGCTGGGCAGCAGGCGCCGCTCCAGCTCCCGCCGTGGTCGGGCCCGTGCCCTTCGACGGCGAGGCGACCTGATCCTGACGCCCTTCGACGCTCACGCGGTCGGGCGCGCTGCATGTCTGCCAGCCCTGTCTAGACGAGCGACACGGGCAGCCTGCGCCCGCTGAGCCCCCTCGGCTGGGCGAGCAGCGCTTCCGCCGCCTGCTGCAGGGCGATGCCCGCCGGAGTGGTCGGTGCGTGCCGGAGCAGGGGCGTGCCTGCATCGCCGGACTCGCGCAGAGACTGGCTGACGGGCACTTCGGCGAGCAGCTCGACGGGGGAGCCGTCTTCGCTCAGACGATCAGCGACCGCCCTTCCGCCGCCCTCTCCGAAGAGCGCGACACGCTCACCGTCGGCCGAAGCGAACGGCGACATCGTCTCGATGACGCCGATGACGCGCTGGCCGGTCTTCCTGGCGAGCGCACCCGAGCGCCACGCGACTTCGGCCGCCGCGGCCTGGGGTGTCGTGACGACGACGACCTCGGCTCCCGGCAGCAGCTGTCCGAGGGAGATGGCGATGTCGCCGGTTCCCGGCGGCAGGTCGAGAAGCAGGACGTCGAGGTCGCCGAAGTACACGTCGGTGAGGAACTGCTCGATCGTGCGGTGCAGCATCGGGCCGCGCCACGCGACCACCTGCGCGTCGTCGCCGAGGAACATGCCGATCGAGATGAGCCTGACCCCGTGCGCCTCAGGCGGCACGATCATGTCGCCGACCCGAGTGGGCGAGACATCTTCACCCAACCCGAAGAGACCCGGAATCGAGTATCCGTGCACATCCGCGTCGATGAGGCCCACGCTGAGCCCGCGTCGAGCGAACGCCGCGGCGAGGTTCGCCGTCACCGTCGACTTCCCGACACCGCCCTTGCCGCTCGTCACGGCGATGACACGCGTCAGCGAGTCCTTGCCGAACGGATGCACGCGTCCGGCTCGCGAGCCGCGGAGCCGTTCGGTGAGCGCGGTCCGCTGCTCGCGCGTCATGACGCCCACCACGAGCTCGTAGGGCGCGCCGTCGATGACCGACTCGATCGCAGATCGCACGTCCCGCTCGATCTGGCGGGCAGCAGGACAGCCCACGATCGTGAGGCGGAGCTCGACCTCGAACGACCCGTCCCCGCGCTCGTCGACGCGCTCGATCATGCCGAGCTCGGTCAGCGGTCGACGCAGCTCAGGGTCGCTCACCTCGCCGAGCGCGCCCCAGATGTCCGCAGCGACGGTCACGCCGCTCACACCTGCTCTTCTGCCGACTTTGCCGCGCGCTTCCTGTCCCGGATGGCTTCCGCACGTCGCCTCGCTGAGTCGCTGACCCGCTGCTCTTCGCGCGAGATGGTCTCAGAGCCCTCCTCGTCGGGATCATCGAGGTCCTCGATGTCCTCGAGCAGGGCGCGCAGCTCGGCCCGGATGAAGTCCTTGGAGGCCAGATCCTTGGTCAGGACGCGCAATGCCACGATCTCGCGCGCGAGGTACTCGAGGTCGGCCGAGTTGCGCTCGGCGCGCTGCCGGTCCTGCGCGATCTGCACGCGGTCGCGGTCATCCTGCCTGTTCTGGGCGAGCAGCAGCATGGGGGCCGCGTAGGACGCCTGGAGCGAGAGCATGAGCGTGAGGGCGATGAAGCCGAGGTCGGCGGAGTCGAAGCGTAGCTCGATGGGTGCCATCGAGTTCCACACGACCCAGAAGATGACGAACAGCGACAGACCGACGAGGAAGGCGGGGGTGCCCATGGCTCGGGCGAACGCCTCCATGCCGCGGCCGAACGCATCGCTGCGCTCGTGGTCGCGGTTCTCTGAGTCGTCTCCACGAGCGTCACGCCTCGGCTTCGGGCGCGGCCGACGGAGGTGGAGGCCCTTGACCTTCGGGCGCTCGAGATCGTCTTCACGACGTGCCATGAGTCCTCCGGACCACTGGAGAGTTCGCGGGGGCGGTGACGGCGCGCTTCGTGCCGACACGCTGCGAGACGCGGCTGGGCACGACCTCGCCTTCCGCGTCGACCTGTCGCCAGTCCTCTGGCAGGAGGTGATCGAGGACGTCGTCGATCGTCACGACGCCCACGAGGCGGTGCGCCTCGTCGATGACGGGCAGCGCGACGAGGTCGTAGCTCGCGAGCACACGAGCAACCTCGGCGTCGCGCATCGTCGTCGGCGCTGGCTCCATCTCGCGGTCGAGGATGGTGTCGAGGCGCTCGTGCGGCGGATATCTGAGGAGCCGTTGGAAGTGCACGAGGCCGAGGTACCGGCCGGTCGGCGGCTCGTAGGGGGAGAGGGTCACGAAGACACTGGTCGCGAGAGCAGCCGGGAGGTCCTTCCGGCGGATCAGCACGAGCGCCTCTGCCACCGTGGCGTCCCCGGGGAGGATGACGGGATCGGTGGTCATGAGACCACCAGCGGTGTCCGGTGCGAACTCGAGGAGCATGCGGACCTCTTCCGCCTCCTCCGGGTCCATTCGCTGCAGGAGCGCCTCGCTCTTGACCGCGTCCAGCTTGGCCACGAGATCGGCGGCGTCATCAGGCTGCATCTTGTCGAGCACGTCAGCCGCATGCTCCTCATCGAGCCACTCGATGATCGTCACCTGATCGGACTCCCGCATCTCCTCGAGCACATCCGCGAGCCGCTCGTCCGGCAGCATGCTCACGACCTCCTTGAGGCGTGCATCCGGCAGATCGAGGAGCGCTGTCGCGAAGTCGCTCGGCTTCATGTCGGAGTGAGCCGTGAGGAACTGGGTCGCCGCCTGCTGCTCACCGAGCGTCACCTCTGGAGTGACCTCGTCCCACGTCGCGAAGCGCGTCGGGCCGGTGCCGAAGAGCTGCTTGCTCTTGCGAGGCAGGCGGACGAACAGCTGGCCCACGTTCCAGTACCCCTGCGCGTCCTCCTCGATCTGGACATCCTCGATGGTGCCAGTCGCCGTCCCGTCGTTGAAGGTCACGGAGCGGTCAGCGAGGTCCGCGAGCACACGCACCTCCTGCCCGTGCTGCACGAACGGGCGCGAGTCGATCTCACCGCTCACGACGATCTGCCCCGAGCCGATCGACTCGACCTGACGGATCGGGATGAAGATGAGTCGCTTGCTCTTCGTCTCGACGACGAGCCCGTTGACGCGCGGGGAGTGCGCTGCGCGGTACTCGACGATGACGTCGCGCACCTTGCCGATGCGGTCGCCGTCCTCGTCGAAGACGGGGCACGCGGAAAGTCGCGCTGTAAAGACCTTGGAGACGCTCACGGGCCAATGGTAGTCGCCCGTGAGGGCTCGCCAGCCGAGAGCGAACATGTGACCGGGCCGCCGCGTTTCCTACTGGCGTGCTGAGAGAATGGCGGCATGACAACCCCAGGCACGACGACACGTGGCGCGCGCAGTCGGTTCCCGAAGGTCCCAGAGGGCGACGTGATCGCGAGCCTCGAGAGCTACGAGGAAGCCCGCGCCGTCGTGGACGGTCTCGCGAAGCAGGACTTCCCGGTCTCGACGGTCTCGATCCTCGGCAGTCACCTGCGCACCGTCGAGCGGGTCACGGGCCGCATGTCGTTCGGCAAGGCGGCGCTCGGTGCGGTCGGCACAGGCGTCATGCTCGGTCTCTTCGTCGGGCTGCTCGTGCTCATCGTCACGCCCGGGGTCGGCTTCGAGACCCTCATTGCGATCCTGCCCGTCGCGATCGGCTTCTCCGTGATCTGGAGTGTCATCGGATACGCGGCGAACCCGCAGCGTCGGCAGTTCACCTCGGTCATGCAGGTCGTCGCGACGCACTTCGACGTCGTCGTGCCGCGGGAGCACGCCGGGAAGGCGCGCGGTCTCCTCGGCACGCAGCAGGCACCTGCCGCTGCGGTGCCAGCCCAGCAGGCGCCGGCTCACGTGCCGCCCGCCGCACCTCCCGCGCAGCAGCCCGGACTCGACGCGCCGGCAGCTGACGCGGCGAGCACGGACACCGAAGCTGCCCCCGCAGCGCCCCGCCGCACCTACTCAGAAGCGCAGGCCGAGCTGCGGCGCCTCGAGCGCGAGAAGCGCGACCAGCAGGCAGACCAGGGACGGCCGGGGCCCAACGGCACGTCCTGAGCCAGCGGCCCCGCCGCTATTCGCCGTGAAGCCTCGCGAACCACGACTCGACATCCGCAACCGTCCGCGGAATGGCTGACGAGAGTTTCTCGGCGCCGTCGGCCGTGACGAGGATGTCGTCCTCGATGCGCACGCCGATGCCCCTGAGCTGCTCTGGCACCGTGAGGTCGTCCGGCTGCAGGTACAGCCCCGGCTCGATCGTGAACACCATGCCCGCCTCGAGCACGCCGTCGAGGTAGAGCTCGCGGCGCGCCTTCGCGCAGTCGTGCACGTCGATGCCGAGGTGATGGCTCGTGCCGTGGACCATGTAGCGGCGGTACAGCTGCTCGGCGGGGTCCGTCTCGCCGACCCCCAGCGGCATGCCGAGCTCCTGCGTGCGCTTGGCGATGACCTCCATCGCCGTGTCATGGATCGTGCGGAACGTGATCCCCGGGCGAACGATCGCGAACGCGGCATCCGCGGCCTCGAGGACGATCTCGTACACGAGGCGCTGCTCCGCGCTGAACCGTCCCGTCACCGGGATCGTCCGCGTGATGTCCGCCGTGAACAGCGAGTCGACCTCGACCCCCGCATCCACGAGGATCAGCTCGCCTGGGCGCACCGCGCCGGAGTTCTTCGTCCAGTGGAGGATGCAGGCGTGGCTCCCGGAGGCCGCGATGGTGTCGTAGCCGACGTCGTTGCCCTCGAGGCGCGCCCGCTGCTGGAAGACGCCCTCCACGATCCGCTCACCGCGCGGATGGGCGGACGCCTGCGCCAGGGCCGCGACGATGTCGTCGAAGCCCGCGGCCGTGGCCGCGACGGCCTCGCGCATCTGGCCGATCTCGTAGGCATCCTTCACAAGCCTGAGCTCGCTGAGGTCCTGGGCGAGGAGGGCGTCGTCGGCGAGGAGCTCATCGAACTCGGCGTCGGGGAGCGACATGGTGCGCCGAGCCTCGTCGACTCGGTCCGTGAGCGCAGCATCGGCCTCGCGAAGCACGAGCGTGCGCGCGTCCGTCACCAGACCGAGCTCGGAGAACTCGGCGAGATCCCGAGCCGCGACGTCGAGGTCGGCGGCGGTCTGCGCGAGCGACGGCCGTGGGCCGATCCAGAATTCGCCGATCTCGGAGTTCGCGTAGAACTCGTCGCTGTCGCGGCCGGCGCGTTCGCGGAAGTACACCGTCGCGTCGTGGCCGTCGTCGACGGGGTCGAGCACCAGGACGGCGCCAGGCTCGGCGTCCGAGCCCCACCCCGTCAGCTGCGAGAAGGCGGAGTGCGCTCGGAAGCGGTAGTCGGTGTCGTTCGAGCGCTGCTTCAGACTCCCCGCTGGGATCACAAGCCGCGCGCCCCGATGACGTGCGGAGATCGCGTCGCGGTGGGCGGCGGCTGTCGGCACCGACACTCGGGCCTCCGGCAGCGGCTCGTCGCGCTCTGCCCAGCCGCGCATGATCTGCGACCGGAACACGTCGCTCTTCGGCGTCGTGCTGCGGTTCTCGTTGGCAGGCGCTTCGACGGCCTGCGCGCCTTCGTCCACGGCCGATGCCGCCTCCGTGGCGGATGCTGTGGCAGGTGCTGTGGCGGACAGGGTGCGGGAGCGGTCGGAGGTAGTCACCCCACCATTGTCGCGCGGAAAACTGGACGACGCGGTCACCGTCGAGGCGCTCTCGATGAGAAGGCGCGTCAGCTCAGCGACGACGGGGAAAGCTGCGCGAACACCGGCCGGTGGTCGCTGCCGGCGTCGTCGCGGGAGACCACCACCTCGAAGCCCGTGACGCTCCACTCCGGCGTCGCCATGACACGGTCGATGTTGGCACCGAGCAGCGGAGGCACTCCCGCGGTCCAGGTGCCCACGGCGCCGTTGCCCGTCGCCAGCGCCGCATCCTCGCACGAGCCGAGCTGGCTGGAGCCACTCTCTCCAAGACCCGAGAGGTGGTCGAGCGTCGAGTTGAAGTCGCCGGCGACGATCGTGTTGCTCGTGCACTGCGCCGCGAGCCATTCCAGGTCGGCCTTCCACGCCTCCATGTTGCCCGGCGTCGGCGAGACGGGGTGCGCGGCGATGATCGTGGGGCCGCTGCCGTCGACCGGGACCGCGATGACCGTCGGAAGCGTGCTCGTATCACCGCGGTCGGTGACGACCTCGTAGTCGCCGAGGTCCGGAGAGATGAGGAGCGTCGTCGACGTGGCCTTGTAGTCCTCATCGATGGTCTGGGTGTGCACCCACATGGGTGAGCCGGCCTCGGACATCTGCGCGGCGATCTCCACGCCCAGCTCCTCGGTCGTCTCCGGGAGCACGACGACATCCGCACCGACTTCCACGGCGAGCTCGGCGATCGAGGGGGAGCCGGGAGCGTCGCCGCGCGTGTTCCAGCTCAGGATGTTGATGGACCCCGGCGCGTCGCTCGCGGCGAGGGGAGCACCGAGGCCCCGGTCGAAGAGCACAGCGACCGTCGACGCGACGAACAGCGCGATGACCAGAGCGGTCATCCCGAGGACCGCGCGCGCCTTCCGAGAGGCGAGGACCGGAATGAGCAGGAGCAGGAGGATCGCCGTCGCCCCGATGGCCACGGGCAGCCGGAACGAGATCGCCTGGGCCACCAGCGGCGCGCGCTGCAGGTCGAGCAGCTGCGGCCAGCCGAGGACGATCGCCGCGGCGAGCGCGACCAGCCCGAGGAGGATCCCCGCTGCACGGTGGCCGGCGAGAGAGGAACGTCTGGGGTGTGAAGAGCTGCGCGGCATGACCGCCTCAGCGTAGCCCCAGAGCCGAAGAGAGCCTGGGAGGCGCGTGGCGTTCACTTCCGGACCCCCTGTGATTTGATCGAAGCATGACCCCCTCCGACAAGCCAGGCATCGATCTCCACACCCACTCGGTGGTCTCAGACGGGACCGAGTCGCCTGGTGACGTCGTGCGGCAGGCGGCGAGGGCGGGCCTCGATGTCATCGCCCTCACCGACCACGACACGACGGCGGGCTGGGCGGACGCCAGCGTCGCGGCGCGGGAGACAGGCATGACGCTCATCCCCGGCATCGAGTTCTCCTCCCAGCTGAACCACGCGAGCATTCACGTGCTGGGCTACCTCATCGACCCCGCGAACGAGGTCATGCTGGCGGAGATGCAGCAGGTGCGAGAGTCCAGAGTCTCGCGTGCCGAGCGGATGGTGCAGATGATCGGCGGCGACCACGACCTGGACTGGAACGACGTGCTCGCCGTCACGGAGCCCGGCGCGACGGTCGGCCGTCCGCACATCGCCGATGCGCTGGTGTCCAAGGGCATCGTCGAGAGCCGTGTCGCCGCGTTCGAGACCATCCTGCACTGGCGAGGCGGCTATTACGTCGCGCACTACGCTCCCAGCCCGTTCGACGCCGTCAGGCTCATCCGGAGGGCCGGTGGGGTGCCCGTGCTCGCGCATCCGGGATCGAGGGGAAGGCGGGGAATGGCAGCCGACGTCCTCGAGCAGCTGGTGCAGGCCGGCCTCGGCGGGCTCGAGGTGGGGCACAGGGAGAACGATGCGGAGAGCCGGCGCCTCCTGCTGGACATCGCGGCAGAGCACGACCTCATCGTCACGGGGTCGAGCGACTACCACGGTGCGGGAAAGCCGAACCGACTCGGCGAGAACACGACGGCGCCCGAGCAGCTGGAGCGGATCCTGGAGCAGGCGACGGGCAGCGGTCCAGTGATCGGCGGAGCGACCCCGCTCTGACCAGCCTGAGATCGGCGACGGGCGGCGGCGTCGCGGGGGACGCGAACGGCGCCGAGCTGGTGCTCGGCGCCGTCTGCATTCGTGCAGCGATCATCTCGGCTCGCCGCGGATGCTCGCTGGGCAGCGACTACTCGCTGGGCTGCGACTCCTGGCGAGGGGCGCCTGACTCGCTGCCGGCTCCACCGCCGCGACGGCGACGACGTCGCCGAGCCGGGCGTTCTGCCCCGGCCTCGGCGGCAGGCTGCTCTCCGGACGCGGCCTGCGCTGCGGGCGCCTGGCCTTCCGGAGCGGCGCTCGAGTCGTCGCTGCGGCGACGCGAGCGTGAACGTGCGGGCCGCTCCGACGAGCCTCGCGTCGAAGAGCCGCCGCGTTCGCTGCGTTCGTTGCGCTCACTCGAGCTGTGGCGGCTGCCGGGCGACTGCACCTCCCGCTTCGGTGCGGCGATGCGCCCCTTCGTGCCTTCTGGGATGCGCATGTCGGCGTAGAAGTGCGGGGAGGAGGAGTACGTCTCGACGGGCTCCTCCGCTCCGAGCTCGAGCGCCTTCGAGATGAGCGCCCACTTGTGCAGGTCGTCCCAGTCGATGAAGGTCACGGCGATGCCCGTGTTGCCGGCGCGACCCGTGCGGCCCACACGGTGCAGGTAGGCCTTCTCGTCCTCCGGGATCGTGTGGTTGATGACGTGCGACACGTCGTCGACGTCGATGCCGCGCGCCGCGACGTCGGTCGCGATGAGCACGTCCTTCTTGCCGGCCTTGAACGCCGCCATGGCACGCTCGCGCTGCTCCTGGTTGAGGTCGCCGTGGACGGCGGCGGCTTTGAAGCCACGGTCGGTGAGCTCCTCCATCAGCTTTGCCGCTGCGCGCTTGGTGCGCGTGAAGATGACGGTCTTCCCGCGGCCCTCGGCCTGCAGGATGCGGGCGATCATCTCGTCCTTGTCGAGCGGGTGGGCGCGGTAGATGACGTGCTCGATGTTCGCCTGCGTGATGCCCTCATCCGGGTCGGTCGCGCGGATGTGGATCGGCTTCGTCATGAAGCGGCGGGCGAGGGCGACGATCGGCCCGGGCATCGTCGCGGAGAAGAGCATGGTGTGGCGCGTCGCCGGCGTCTGCGCGAAGAGGCGCTCGATGTCGGAGAGGAAGCCGAGGTCGAGCATCTTGTCGGCCTCGTCGAGCACCATCTCGCGCACGTTGGAGAGGTTGAGCATGCGCTGCTGCGCGAGGTCGAGGAGACGGCCCGGGGTGCCGACCACGATCTGGGCGCCGGCCTTGAGCTGCTCGATCTGGCCCTCGTACGCCTTGCCGCCGTAGATCGGGACGACGGTCGTGGTGCGACCGGAGACGGCGATCTCGAGGTCTTCGTAGA
This sequence comes from Pseudoclavibacter sp. JSM 162008, assembly GCF_041366455.1. NCBI lineage: Bacteria > Bacillati > Actinomycetota > Actinomycetes > Micrococcales > Microbacteriaceae > Pseudoclavibacter > Pseudoclavibacter sp. JSM 162008. The sequence goes on along the minus strand of NZ_JBEWYX010000010.1, from coordinate 37,318 downwards.
CCTGGACCGCGAGCTCGCGCGTGGGCACGACGACCAGCGCCTGCACGCCATGGGCGGGGTCGAGGCCGAGGCGCTGGATGAGGGGGAGGCCGAAGCCGAAGGTCTTGCCAGTACCGGTCTTGGCCTGGCCGATGATGTCCTGCCCGCTCAGCGCGAGAGGAATCGTCTGCTCCTGGATGGGGAACGGCTCGGTGATGCCGTGTCCCTCGAGGGCCGAGACGATGTCGGCATCGATGGAAAGGTCGGAGAACTTCACGAGTGAAACGCCCTGTCTGCAGTTGTGGGATGCGCCCGGGAAGTCGAAGGGCGCCGAACGGCCGCGGTCGCGGCATCGCCACAGTCTAGCGAATAGCTGCTTTCTGGTCCTCCGGACATGGGCGGGAACCGAGATCGCCTGACGCGGACCGGCCAGGAGCTGCACCAGGACGGACTCGTCTGGCACATAGGATGTGCGTGTGAAGCCAGTATTCGGAAGGCGCAGCGGAGACCGATCCACGGACGACGCAGCCCCGGCATCCGCGCCGAAGCCAGCAACGTCGCTGGGAGACCTGCTGGTTCCCGTCGACGTGCTTGTCGCGCGCGCCGCGTACCTCGAGCTGCTGCTGTTCCAGGAGCTGTCGGCCATCGTCAACGAAGCGCCCGCGCTCGCCAACAAGCAGCACATCGGAGCGGCCGCCAACGCCGCGCTCGAGCGGCACAGGACCCTGCTCGGCGGTGCAGAGGCCGCGGCGGAGCAGACGTCCATCGCACGCATCGGCGAGGCTGCCGAGCACTTCTCCGGCTACCCGGAACGAGTGCTCGGGCACGACTGGGCGCAGCGTCTGCTGAGCTGCCACCTCGCGTCCGGCTTCTTCCGCGACTTCTTCGGGGAGGTTGCCGAGCAGGGCGGCGAGCAGTACCGGGCGGCGCTTGCGGCCGTCTTCCTCACCGACGAGGAGCGGGATCAGCTGCTGCCGGTGATCGAGGCGGCCATCCACTACGAAGACGGCCTCGGCGACCGACTCGCGATGTGGGGACGCCGCATCGTCGGCGACACCGTGCTCGCGATCAGGCTCGCCCTCGACGTGCCGCTGGGAGCGAGTGGAGATGCCCTCATCCCCGACGGGGAAGCGCAGCTCGAGAAGCTCGCGTCGGTGCTGTACGCCGGTCATTCCCGGCGGATGAACACACTTGGGCTCGCTGCCTGACGGACCTGCACGACCCTGCCCCTGTAATGGGGCCAAGGTGAAGGCCCCCGGCCCGGACACTCCAGTCGGAGTGTCGGGACACGGGGGCCTGATCGTCTGCGGCGAGCGGGAGACCGACTCGCCTACGACGTGGTCGTCTGCGCGCGGCCGAGGTGGCTGAGACGGTGCAGCAGGTCGTCGTCATCGTGCTGGCGGCGAGCGCTCAGCGACCAGCCGACGGCGATGGTCACGACCGCGGCGACAACGAGGGTGATGACCCAGATCCAGCCTCCGTCATAGGCGAGCCATGGCGCTGGGCCCTGGAGCCAGGTGAGCGCCTGCCAGGCCACGAGCGCGACGATGCCGCCCAGCGCGGGAAGGAGCACCGTGCCCCGCGTGGCCCGATGGGGTGCCGCGAATTGCACAGCCACACCGAGCAGGATTCCCGCAAGGCCCGCGAACATGAGTTCCATGGTGGTGCGGCTAGGCGATGAAGCCGACGCGGCGAGCCTGGTCGCCGGAGAGCTCCACGTAGAGGATGTTCTCTGTCGCGACGAGGTAGGAGCGCGACTTCGAGTCGTGCAGCTTCACGATGGCTGCTTCCTTCGCGACTGCCTCTTCGATGATGCGCTCGAAGTCGTCCTTGGTGAGATCGGTCTCGAACGAGAGCTCTCGTGGGGCGTGCTTGATGCCGATGCGAACTTCCACTTGGCGCCTTTCGGATGCGAACGGGTGTCTGGCAAGGCTACCGGCAGGCCGCCGGGCTCGCGCGCATTCGCCTCGTCTTTCGCCGTGGGCGCAACGCGTGCTGGCCACGTCGGACTGCGGCCATGGCTGCGCGTCGAATGTCGGTGCCCCGGGATACCGTGACTGCATGACTTCCGGACCAGTGCTCGATGCAGTGCTCCTCGACGCCACGCAGATGGCCGTTCTCGAGGCTGACGAGACGTCGCATCTCAGTGTTGTGGGTGCCCCGGGCTCGGGGAAGACGACGACGCTCATCGAGATGCTCGCGCGGCGCGTCCTCGTGGACGGCCTGCGCACCACCGAGGTGCTTGCGCTGACCCCCGACCGACGCAGTGCTGCACGCCTCCGCGAGAGCATCGCCGAGCGACTCGCGGTCAGCACCCCTGGTGCCATGGCGCGCACGCCGGAGTCGCTCGCCTTCGAGATCGTGCGTGCCGATCGCGCGAGGCGCGGCCTGCAGGCCCCGCAGCTGCTCACGGGCGCCGACGAGGACACGATCCTGGCCGAGCTCATCCAGAGCGACCTCGAGGCGCGCGCCGCGGCCGTCCCGGAGGGGCTGCACGCGGCGCCCGTCGAATGGGCACCGCCCGTGACCCCGGAGACGATCGGGCTGCGTGGCTTCAGGGCCGAGCTGCGCGACCTCCTGGCCGCCATGTCGGAGTACGACGTGACACCGGAGCGACTCGCAGAGCTCGCCCATCTCAGGCCCGTGTGGTCGGGTGCTGCGGCGGTCGCACGACAGTTCCGCGAGAGCATCGAGCAGGCGAAGCCGAACGCGTTCGACACGCCTGGCATCGTGCTCGAAGCGGCCAGTCTCGTGCACTCTGCGGCCAGCCTCGACGCCTTCGCCGAGCTCAAGCTCCTCCTGGTCGACGACGTCCAGGAGTTCACCGAGTCGGGGCGAAGGCTCCTCGCGGCCTTCGCCCTGCGAGGCGTGCGCATCGTCTCGTTCGGCGACCCCGACATCACGACGGGTGGCTTCCGCGGTTCGAGACCGGAACTGGCGGCAGACTGGCGCGGAGAGACGCGCGGCGCGCTCGAGGCGCCGATTCGCCTCGTCCTCGGCACCGTGCATCGAGGGGGTGCGGAGCTCAGAGCGTTCGTGCGGCGCGTCACGGAGGGCATCGGCGTGCAGCGAGAATCCGGACACCGAGGGGCGGATGCGGCTCGGGCCGGTGCCCCAGCGCCGGCCGCCCGAACGCCGGCCGCCCCACCGACGGTGGCTCGCTTCTCCGCCACGTCGGCGGCGGCCGAGTGCCGTGGGATCGCCGACTACCTCCGTGAACTGCACCTCCTTCACGACGTGCCCTGGGATGACATGGCGGTCATCACGCGCCGCGGTGGCAGCATCGAGTCGCTGCGCCGCCAGCTCGCGAAGCTGGAAGTGCCGACGAGTTCCTCGCAGGCCCTTCCCGCGGCGAGAGACAAGGCGGTGCAGGCGGTGGTTCGTCTTGCGGCCATCGCGAGCGGGGCTGATGAGCTCACCCCGGAAGCCATCGAGGAGCTCGCCGCCTCACCGGTCTTCGCGATCGATCCCGTGCAGCTGCGGCGAGTCCGGCGTGCCCTGCGGCTCGACGAGATCGCGGCGGGGGGAAACCGCGCCGCCGACGAGCTGCTCGTCGAGGCCGTCTCCCGCGTTGCCGGCCTCCGCCTCCTGACCGACCCGGACGCGCCCGTCTCGGCGACATTCGAGCGCCTGCTGGCGACAGGCGGCTCCGCAAGCGGGCGCAGTGCGACGCGGGCCCTCCAGCAGCTGGGTTCGGTGATCCGTGCCGTCGCAGCCGAGATCGAAGCCGCGAGTGTCCAGCAGCGCAGCATCGCGGCCGACGAGGTCCTGTTCGCCGTGTGGGAGCGTCTCGGCCTCGCGAGACCGTGGCGCGAGGCAGCGCTGGGTTCGGGGCCGCGAGCGGAGCAGATCGGTGCCCACCTCGACGCCCTGGTCACGCTCTTCGACGTCGGCAAGCGCTTCGTGGAGCGGCAGCCGGACGCGGGCATCCACGACTTCATCCTGCAGTGGACCGGGAGCGAGGTCACCGCCGACTCCCTGGCGAGTCGCACGCACGGCGGCACGGTCACCGTCACGACTCCGGCCGCCGTGCTCGGTCGCGAGTTCCGAGTCGTCGTGGTCGCCGGGCTCTCAGACGGCGTCTGGCCGAACCTGCGTCTCCGCGATTCGCTGCTCGGGGCAGGTCAGCTCGCTGAGCTCGAACGAGGCATCGACACCACTCGCGATCTCGTGGACCGACGACTCGAAGTCCTGCACGACGAGCGACGCATGTTCGCCCAGGCCGTCTCCAGGTCCTCGGAATGGCTGCTGCTGACTGCAGAGGAAAGCGAGGACAGCGCGCCGTCGCCGTTCTTCCTGCTGTCCTCGACCTCGTGGAACGACTCGGTCGCGGGGCCGGGGCAGGCAGCGCTCGGGTCCCTGACCCTGCGTGGCGTCGTCGGCGAGCTGCGTCGTGCCGCGATCGTCGACGGGGTCGAGACCTCCGGCGCGGCAGGTCTCGCGAAGCTCTCGGCGGAGGGCGTGCCCGGCGCGGACCCGGCCGACTGGTACGGACTCCTGCCGCCCACCACCGGCAGGCCGCTGCACGACCCGTCCGACCCCGACGCGAGCATCCCGGTCTCGCCGTCCAGCATCGAGAGCTTCGAGGACTGCGGCGTGAACTGGTTCGTGAGTTCGCACGGAGGCGGGAGCACGAGCGAGAGCATGAACGTCGGCAACATCGTGCACGCGGCCGCCGAGTTCGACTTCCCCAGCTTGGAGGCTCGAACGGCCTTCGCGCAGGCGCGCCTGCGCTCGAGTGACTTCGACGCACCCTGGCAGGAGAAAGCCGTTCGAGCGAAGGTCGACGAGCTCGTACGCAACCTCTCCGCCTACCTGCACCGCGTCAGTCTCAGCGGCGGCGCGCTGCTCGGGGCCGAGCGTGGATTCAGCATCGAGGTGCGCGTCGAGGGCGACGCCAGCGCCCAGGTCGTGCTGCGCGGCAAGATCGACCGCATCGAGAGCACCGCTGCCGGTTCCGTCGACGTCGTCGACTTCAAGACCGGCAAGTCGATGCCGTCCAACGACTCCATGACAAGGAACGCGCAGCTTGCCGCCTACCAGCTCGCCCTCTCGACGGGAGCGGTGAGCGACCCCGTCGATCGTCCGCCCCAGTCCGTCGAGCTTCCCCCGCGAAGCGACCAGGGAGGGGAGATCCCCGCCGCAGAGGTGCACGAGGCGAAGCTCGTCTTCCTCGCGAAGCCGACCTCGAAACTCGAGTGGAGCGAGCGCACCCAGCAGCCGTTCGACGAAGCGGCAACCGCGGAGTTCTTCGACCGCGTCCGCACCGTCGCCCTCGGCATGGTCGGAATCCCTGAGCCCTCCCGTGAGACGGGAGGCAGCGACCACGTCGCCGACGCCCACTATCTTGCCCACCTCGAGTCGCACTGCCTCGGCTCGTTCGGTGGCGGACGAGCGTGCGCACTGCACGCCGCACCGGAGGTCACCGAATGACGCACACCTGGCCCGCAGCAGCCGTCACGCACGGCGACATCGCGCTGGCACTCGCCGACAACGACCCGTCGCGAATGCTCGAACCGACCCCGGAGCAGCGTCTCGTCATCGAAGCGCCCCCCGCGCCGAGTCTCGTGATGGCCGGAGCTGGCAGCGGCAAGACCCAGACCATGGTGCAGCGCATCGTCTGGCTCGTGGCCGCTCAGGGCGTGCATCCCACCGAGATCCTCGGTCTGACCTTCACCAGGAAGGCAGCGGGGGAACTCCGAGAACGCGTGCAGCTGGCCCTCGCCCGGCTTCGCAGCGAAGGGCTGGTCGGGGGTGACGAGTTCGCTTCCCCCGAGGTGTCGACCTACAACTCGTTCGCGAACCGCGTGTTCTCGGAGAACGCCCTCCTCATCGGACAAGAGCCGGACGCCCGAATCGTCGACGAGATGACCGCATTCGCGCTCATGCGCAGCGTCGTGCTCGCGAGCGACGACGAACGCCTCAGCTCGCTCGACCTGCAGCTCGCGGCCATCACGGCCCTCGCGCTCAACGTCGCGAGGGCGATGAGAGACAACCAGCTCTCCGCCGACGCGTGCGACGCGTTCGTCGCCGAGTTCCGGCGGGTCGGTCAGCTGCCGGGCCGAGGCAAGGCGAACACGCCGAGCAAGCCGGTGACCGACGCCGTCGCCATCCTGGAAGAGCTGCCGATCTTCGTCGCGCTCGCCGAGCGCTACCAGTTCGAGAAGCGCAAGCGCGGTCTCATCGAGTTCTCCGACCAGGTGACGTTCGCGGCGGAGATCTGCGCGGGCACACCCGCCGTCGTCGCGGAGCTGCGAAGCAGGCACCGGTTCGTCATCCTCGACGAATACCAGGACACGAGCGTCGGCCAGACTCGCCTCCTCGGAACGATCTTCGGCGATCACCCGGTCCTCGCTGTCGGCGACCCGAAGCAGTCCATCTACGGGTGGCGAGGCGCGAGCCCCGGCAACATGCGTCGATTCCACCGCGACTTCAGAACGCGCATCGCACCGCCAGGGGAAGAGCCCACCTTCCAGCTGTCGATCTCCTGGCGAAACGACGCGCGCATCCTCGACGCGGCGAACCAGGTCGCCTCCAGGCTCCCTGAGGCCAATGACCCCGGCGTCACCCAGCTCGGCCCGCGGCCGGGTGCGGCCGCGGGCACGGTCTCGCTGGCGTTCCCCGAGACTCTCGATGATGAGGCGGATGCCGTCGCCACGTGGATGCGGGACCGCATCGTCGGCAGCGGCGGTGGCGAGACGAAGCCTCCCTCGGGAGCCGTGCTGCTCCGCGCCCGCAAGCTCCTGCCGCTCTTCTCAGCGGCACTGACCCGTGCCGGTGTGCCCAACAGGGTCATCGGCTTGGGCGGGCTCCTCTCCTCGCCGGAAGTCGTCGACCTCCGCTGCGCCATGCGCGTCGCCCACGATTCCACCGCGGGCAACGAGCTCATCCGGCTGCTCGTCGGCGCGAAGTACCGGTTCGGACTCGCCGACGTGAAGGTCATCCACGACATCTCGCGGCGCCTCGCCAACCGGGACGTCACCATGGCTGCCCTCGCGGACGACGTCCGTGCGAGCCGACGAGAACTCGCAAGCGGCGACGACGAGGTGCCGTTGCAGGAGGCGCTCGACTTCCTCGCCACCCGCATCCGGGGCGCGGCCAGGCGTGACGAGCCGGACGCCTGGCTGACCGAACTCAGCGACGAGGCGCTCCGCCGCATCCCGAAGGTGAACGACCTGATCTCCGAGCTCCGACGAAACTCGGGACTCCCGATCACCAGCTTCGTCGACACCACCATCTCGATCATGGGTCTCGACCTCGAAGTGACCGCGAACCCCAGCAACATCGCCAGAGTGGGCAACCTCGACGCGTTCGTCGAAGCGGCCGCGTCATTCGCGTCCGCCGAGCCGGATGCCGACCTGGGCGCGTTCCTCGACTGGGTCGAGATCGCCGCGGGGGACGACACGCTCGCCCCCGTCCAGGAGCAGGCCGAGCCAGGGGTCGTGCAGCTGCTCAGCATCCACGGTTCCAAAGGACTCGAGTGGGACTTCGTCGCCGTGCCGCGGAGCGTCGAGGGGGAGATGCCCAGCTCATCACGCGAGGGCCTCGGCTGGATCCGGCGCGGTGCCATCCCGTACGAGCTCCTGCTCGACGCCCACGACCGGCCGGCGCTGCCCTGGCGGGAGGCGGAGTCGCAGAAGGAGCTCGCCGACCTCATGGTCGAGCTCAAGGAGCGCATCAGGGAGCGCAACGACGACGAGGAACGGCGACTCGCCTACGTCGCCTACACGCGTGCGCGCCACGAGCTGCTCATCACGGGTTCCTACTGGAGCGCCATCCACAAGGCGCCACGGAAGGTCTCGACCTTCGTCAGCGAGCTCGCCGACGCGGGCATCATCGAGACCCCGCCGGAGAACACGCTCGAGGATGCGCCGGAATCACTCGCCGCAGACAGCGTGGCGTGGCCGCATCAGCCGTTCACCGAGGCCCGCCGCCGGCGGGTGGACGAGCTCGCAGCGGCCGTCGCCAGTGCTCAGCGCGGCGCGACGATCCCGGACGCAGCGCTCGATCGACGCATCGACCTCCTCCTCCGGGAACGCGCCGACCGCAGCACGGTGACGCGCATCCAGCTCCCGTCACGTTTCGCGGCCTCGAAGTTCAAGGACCTCGTCACCGATCCCGCCGAGATCGCGGCGCAGTTGCGACGCCCGATGCCGCAGAAGCCGTTCAGACAGACCCGGATCGGGACGATGTTCCACGCCTGGGTGGAGGCTCACTACGCCGCGCCCAACGTCGGCGGAGACCTCCTCGGCATGGCCGAGATCTTCGGCACGGAAGACGCGGCACTTGGCAGCCTCGCGGACGCGTCAGGCGCCGACTTCGCCGAACTCGAACGCCTGCAGGACGCGTTCCTCGAGACGCCGTGGCCGCACAGGACCCCGATTCTCGTGGAGCAGACCATCGAGTTCCGCCTCGGCGACCGCACCGTGGTCTGCAAGATCGACGCCGTCTTCGAGCACGACGGCCGAATCGAGGTCGTCGACTGGAAGACCGGTCGCGTGCCGAGCGGTGAGAGCGCCCGATGGGAGCGTCAGCTGCAGCTCGCGCTCTACACGCTCGCCTACTCGGAGCACACCGGTATCGCGCCCGAGCTCATCGACGCCGTGCTCGTCTACGTCCGCGAAGGCGAGGAGATCCGAGTCCCGGAGATCACAGGGCGCCGAGAGCTCGAACGTCTGCTCGCAGAGGCGGAAGCTGCGCTCAGCGCCGCGAGTCCGTCTGCATGAAGTCGTTCGGGGGAGTGTCGTCGTCGAGGTCGTCCTCGGCTGCGTGATCGACGTCGACCTCCGGGCTGTCGTCAGGATGCACGCCGGCAGGGGCCCCAGAGTCGGCGCCGTGCAGCAGTCCGGTCAGCACGGCGCTCCCCGTGTCCTGCGTGGCAGGCTGGTGCGCCGGGCGGCGACCAGCGGCCTCCTTCAAGAGCTCCTGCACCTCGGCGATATCGAGCACAGGAAGCGTCTCGTGGACCAGCGGCTGAGCGGGCGCACGGTGGATGCGGTCGACCAGAGAGTCGAGCATCCCCTCCGCATCCGAGATGATGTCCGCGTCGCCGGCATCCACGCCGTGGAGCAGCCAGCGGGCGAGCTCGAGCTCTGCGTAGAGCAGTGCGCGCTGTCGAAGCTGCCGATCCACGGTCCCGGGGGCCTCGTCCGTGTACTCATCGAGAATCCCGCGAGCGATAGCGCCATCGAGGGACGAGATCCAGTGGAGGTCTCGAGCAGGATCGCCGACGCGCAGGTCGCTCCAACCGAGAACACCGCGCACCTGATTGCCGTCGGTGATGATCGACGAGAGCCCGAGCGCCCCATGGATGACCGTCGGCTGGAACTGCCAGAGCGAATCGTCGTCGACGGCCGCCGACCACCGCCGGTCCAGCGTCACCGGAAGACGGCCGGTCTCCTTCGCTCGGGCGATCGTCTGCGCGGCGGCCTGCCTCGCTTCAGTCGCGGTGAGCGTCGGCATGCCCGCGGCCTCGACGGGCCCCTTCGGAAGAGAGTGGATGGCGGCGATGGCACGACCGAGGCTCACGAGGAAGAGCGTGCCGGGCTCGAGCGTCTCCTGGTCGGCGGGGATCCCGCGCAGATACGTGTACACGGCGACCCGCTCGCGCTGACCGGCCAGGCTGCCGAGCGCCTCGGACACCTGGAACGGGAGTCGGCTGCGCATCCCGGGTGTCAACACGGCCAGCGCGCGCACGTCGGCCAGCTGCTCCTGCGCCGCGGCGGACGACGTCGGGCGCCGAGCGATGATCGTCTCGCCGTCCTTGAGCGTCAGCAGGGCGGCGTCGAAGTCGCCGTGCGCCCCATACGTGTGCTCGAGGGCCGCAGCCACATCGAGGTCGGGGACAGCGGCCACGGCAAGTGCCGCGAGTTCCAGCGAGAGCTCAGCCATGGGTCCAGGTTAGGAGGCAGGGTCCAGGCTGAGCGAGTGCCACGCCCGCACGGCGTCGAGGCGACCTAGGATGAGTCCGCCTATGAATCACTTCATGTCTCGTCTTCCCCTCGCCCAGCAGCAGACCGATCGCGACCACGAGCGTCGGAGCCAGCCCGGTCTCGTTCAGGCGCTCTTCGCCGATGACGCCACCCGCGTGCTCGTCCTGAGCGGAGGCAAGGCGCTCATGCGCTCCGACGGCGACGGGCCGAAGCTCGAGCTGCTGGTCGCGACGAGCGAACGCGCGTCGATCCTGGCACCCGTCATCGGCGAGGCCATCTACCTCGGTCGCACGCTCGCCGACGACGACGGGCTGCCTCAGGGCACCTCCGTCGTGTCCGTCAGCGTCGGCGAGCATCTCGCGGCCGCCCTCGAGCCGGATGCGCGCCTCTGGGCGGGGCTCATGGAGACCGCCGCGCACCTGGGCGCTGTGCACTGCGGGCTGTTCACGGAGGCGCTCGCCATCACGAACTGGCACGACACCCACGGGTTCTCGCCGCGCACCGGCTCCGCGACCAGCTCGGGCCTCGCCGGCTGGGTGCGCCAGGCGGAGGGCGAGTCGCACGTCAGCTTCCCTCGCACGGACGCGGCTATCATCGCGGCCGTCCTCGACCGGGATGATCGCATCCTCCTCGGCGCGAATGTGCGGTGGAACCCGCGACGCTTCTCGCTCCTGGCGGGCTTCGTCGAGCCGGGAGAGTCGTTCGAAGCCGCCGTCGCACGCGAAATCTACGAGGAGGCCAGGGCCCACGTCGTCGAACCGAGGTACCTGGGTTCGCAGCCGTGGCCATTCCCCGCGAGCATCATGGTCGGCTTCACCGCCAAGCTCCACCCGGACCAGGACCCCGCGAGCGTCGAACCTGACAACGACGAGATCGTCGAGCTCGGCTGGTTCACTCGAGACGAGGTGCGCGCCATCGAGGATCGGCTCCCCGGCCCCACCTCGATCGCCCGCGCGATCATCGATGCGTGGCTCAGTGGTCACCTCGACTGAATCGGAGACACCGGCGCAGGCCTCGACGGCAGACGTCAGCCTCCTCGCCTCCCTCAACGACGCGCAGCGTGAGGCCGCGCTGGCCCTGGTCGGACCGGTCTGCATCCTCGCCGGCGCCGGGACGGGCAAGACCCGCACCATCACGCACCGCATCGCCTACGGCATCCGCGCCGGCGTGTACGACCCGTCCCGAGTGCTCGCCCTGACCTTCACCTCGAAGGCGGCGGGCGAGTTGCGCGGACGCCTCCGCGATCTCGGAGCCTCCGGTGTTGCCGCTCGAACGTTCCACGCCGCCGCGCTGAGTCAGCTCGGCTTCTTCTGGCCGCACACCGTCGGCGGGCCCGCGCCGGCGATCGTGAAGGGCAAGGGGAGACTCATCGCCGAGGCCGCCGAGCGCATCCGCCTGCGCCTCGACCCGGCGGGGGTGCGGGACATGGCGACGGAGATCGAATGGCGCAAGGTGCGCGAGCTCTCGCTCGAGGAGTACGCGATCCAGCTGCGAACGACGCGATCGCTGCCGAAGGGCGTCGGCGACGACGCGGCTCTCGCTCTGCTGCAGGCGTACGAGGACATCAAGGACGAGCGTCGTCAGATGGACTTCGAGGACGTCCTCCTGGCCACCGTCGGCATGCTCGAGCTCGAACCGTGGGTGACCCAGCGTGTCCGCGAGCAGTACCGGTTCTTCGTCGTGGACGAATACCAGGACGTCTCGCCGCTGCAGCAGCGACTGCTGCAGCTGTGGCTCGGGGAGCGACGCGAGCTGTGCGTCGTCGGCGATGCGGCGCAGACGATCTACTCGTTCGCCGGGGCGTCCAGCTCCTTCCTGACGGGGTTCCCCGAGCGCTATCCGGACGCGCGGGTCGTGCGTCTCGAGGACAACTACCGCTCGACATCCGCGATCATCGGCGTCGCCAACGAGGTCGCCCGTCACGTGCCCTACGCGCTCACGCTCGAGCCGGCCGCCGAGACACCGAGGCGTGAGCCGCTGCCAGAGGTGCTGCAGTTCCACGATGACGATGATGAGGCGCGCGGGGTCGTGCACCGCATCGGCGAGGATCTCCGCGGCGGCATCCCGATCGAGAGCATCGCCGTGCTCTACCGAACGAACGTGCAGGCCGCCGCCGTGGAACGGGCCCTGCAGGACGCGGGGATCGCCTACTCGGCCATCGGGCAGCGCCGGTTCTTCGAGCAGCCGGAGGTGCGCCAGGCGCTCAGCGCACTGCGTGCCGCCGTCATGCAGGAGACCGAGGGGCCCCTGTTCCAGGCGGTCAGCGACGTACTCCGCGACCTCGGGTGGACACACGAGCCGCCCGCCGACTCCGGCGCGCTCCGCGACCGTTGGAACTCGTGGGACGCGCTTCTGCGGCTGGCCGATGCGCAGCCGCACGGCACGAAGCTCGCTGAGTTCTCGGCCGAGCTGCAGCAGCGGGCCAAGATGCAGTACGAACCGGAGCTGCGAGCCGTGACGCTCTCGAGCATCCACGCGGCGAAGGGGCTCGAGTGGGACAGCGTCACCATCATCGGGGCGAGCGAGGGCCTGCTGCCCATCTGGTACGCCGAGTCGCAGGCGGAGCTCGACGAGGAACGGCGCCTGCTGTACGTGGCCGTCACGCGCGCACGGAAGCGGCTCCGCCTGACGCATGCGCAGTTCGGGGGGAGACGCGACGGGGAGCGCCCCGCGTCTCGCTTCCTGGCAGAGCTCGGCACCCGCATTCGCCGTGGAACGAACGGTGCGTTCGGTGGACCTCGCCGCTGACGGCGTCGAGCTTCCAGGACTCGGGACCGCAATCTGCTGACGCGGGTCCCTCGGCGAGCCAGGAGGCCACCGATCTCGTCACGAGGCTGCGCACGATCTCTCGAGTGGATCGCGGCAGCGGGACCCGGTCGGTGACAGCGAGCTGCGTGGCGATGGCCGCCCAGGCCCGGTCGGCGTCGAGTCGGTGCAGATCGTCGCAGCGCACGCAGGGCGTGCGGCCGGGAACGACGAACGGCCCTACGGTCGCCCCGAGGTCCTCCGCGATGACGACGAGGTGAGGGACATCGTCGGCCATCAGCGGCGCGTATCACCGCGGCGGCAGGACGTAGTCGGCGCAGTCGACGACCACCCCGATCTCGGCGGGTCTCGGAGGCCGATAGTCGGCTCCGGCACGCCTCACGGTGCATCCGAGCGCCGCGATGTGCTCGGAGAGGTCGTCGCCCGCGACGGTGCCGCGCACCAGGACGACCGGTGGTCGCCGCGGTACGCCCCTCGCGGGTCTCGTCGCCCGTCTGCGCGGCGAAACCGGCGCCACCTCGAGCAGCGGGCTGACGGCGTCCAGCAGGTCGCGCACTTCGGCGCTGGTCAGCCCGAGTCGGGAGCCACGCTCCTGGAACTGCTCGAGCGTGCCCTGCTGACGCAGCGATTCGAGGAAGCGCTCGGCTCCCGTGCTCGGCACGTCGATGATCGCGTGAGCGGCAACCCCGCCGAGCTGGAGAACCGTGGGGGAGCGCCACACGATCGGCACACCGGGAGGCAGTCGCAGGTCCATGCGGAGATCATGCTGGAACTCGCGGTCCCGCGCAGGAGTTCTCCACAGGCAGGCGGGGGCGCGGCCGGAGGGTCGAGCCCGCCGGCCGCATCCCGCTAGCCGGTGGGCTTGTCGCCGCCCTCGGGCGCATCTCCGAACGCCGTCGGGTCGTCGAGGAACTTCGCGAGCGCCTCGTCGTACTCGTCCGCCGGAAGCTCGCCGAAGCCGAGCCTCGTCACGAGCGCCTCCGGGTGGTCGATGTCCTCACTGGTGGGAAGGGCGTCGAAGTGCGCCCAGAGCTCGTCGCGAACCTGAGCGCCGTGGGCTTCGGACACGGCCCTCCACATGGCTGCCGCTTCGCGGAGGCGACGGGGACGCAGCTCCAACCCGACGAGCGACGCGAACGCGCGCTCCGCCGGTCCACCAACGGCTCGCCGACGGCGGACCGTCTCGGCCAGCGCAACGGACTTCGGGAGCCGCGCGGTCGCGTCCTCCGTCACGACGTCGACCCAGCCCTCGATGAGCGCGAGCATCGTCTCGAGTCGCGCCAGCGCCGCCTCCTGCTGCTCGGTGCGAGGCGGGATGAACGCGCCTTCGGAGAGCGCGGCCCTGATGCCATCCGGGTCGCTCGGGTCGAGGGTCTGCGCGAGCTCCTCCATGCGGGACACGTCGATGCTCACCCCTCTGGCGAACTCGGTGATCGACGAGATGAGATGCAGGCGGAGCCATTTGGCGTGCTGGAAGAGACGCGCGTGGGCGGTCTCGCGCACCGCGAGGTACAACTCGACCTGCTCGCGGTCGACGTCGAGGCCCTCGGCGAAGTCGTCGATGTTCTGCGGCAGCAGCGAGGGCCTGCTGTGGTCGAGGACCGGCACGCCGATGTCGCCTCCGGCGACGACCTCCTCCGCGAGGTTCCCCACGACCTGGCCGAGCTGCACCGCGAACATGGCACCGCCGATGCCGCGCATCATCGAGGAGGACTGGCCGAGCAGCTGCGCCATCTCTGGTGGTGTCTGCTCGGTGAGCACGTTCATGAGCGCATCCGCGATGCTCGTGGCGACCGGCTCGGACAGCGACGTCCAGAACTGGATCGAGCCCGTGATCCACTCGAGTCTGGTCAGCGTCGCGGGGGATTCGTTGAGCTCGCCGAGTTCGGTCGCCTCGCTCAGCCACAGCTGCGCGACGCGGAACGCCTGGTCGAAGCGGGCGGCCTCTTCCGAGCTGATCTCGCGGTTTTTCGGTTGCGCGACCCGGCGCGCCTGGTCTCGTGCGACCTGCCAGTCGAGCCCGTTTCCCGGGTTCGCCACTGCCGCCTGCAGCTGCGACAGCAGTGCCTGCACCGCGGCAGGGTCGTTCGGGAGCCCCGCGACCCCAGCCAGCTTCGCAGGGTCGAAGCCGCCCTGGCCGCTCAGCAGCTCACGAAGCAGCTTGCGCAGCTCGTCCTCGGATCCGTCGTCGGGAATCGGTCCCTGTGCATCACTCATTCCGCACCTCCCAGCGCTTGGATCTACGCTAGCTCGTGGCCCCTCGAAGGAAGGGTCGCCGTGACTGCGTATGCGCCGAGTGCCTTGCGCCACGGGCGAACAATGGCCGCAGGACATCGAAACGAGCGCAGTGACCTTCTTCTCAGAGCCCTCACCAGAGGGTGAAGCGCGTGTGCGCGAGCAGTCCGAGGCGTTCGCCAGAGCGCACGAGGCGAACCGCCGTCGAAGCGAAGAGGGGACCCGCCGGGCGCGCATCGGTCTCGTCTTCCTGTCGATCGGCATGCTGCTGCTCGTCGCGCTCGGGTTCAGCCCGGCCCCGTACGTCGTGCGCTCGCCCGGTCCCGTCTTCGATGCGCTCGGCACCGTGCAGGCGTCGCAGGAGGACCCCACGCAGGTCGAGGTCATCACGATCGGCGGAGCGGACACGTTCGAGCCTTCTGACGGGCAGCTGGATGTCATGACCGTCAACGTGGGCGGAAGGCCGGAGAACCTGCCCAACTGGTTCGAGGTGTTCCTCGCCCTCGTCACGCCCTCCAACGACGTGCTTCCCGTGGAGGCGTACTACGCAGATGCCGAGACCGGCGAGCAGCGCGACGCGCAGAACGCTGCGCTGATGCAGGGCTCGGAAGCGGATGCGATCGCTGCCGCGCTCCTCAATGAGGGGTACGACGTCGGAACGGCACTCGCGATCGTCTCGGTGGGCGAGGACGGGGCAGCGGCAGGGATGCTCGAGCCGGGTGACCTCGTCACCTCGGTGAGCGGCATCCCGGTCGACTCGACCGAGGGCCTCCCGGCGGCGGTCGCCGAGGCCTCAGGCGGCAATCTGGACGACCTGCAGCCGGTGGACGTCGCTGTCGACCGGGGCGGCGAGTCCAAGACCTTCTCGATCACGCCACGCGCGGGTGTCGTCGAGGGGGAGGAGCGAGCCCTGCTGGGCGTCACCGTCTCCACGCAGCACGACTTCCCCATCGATGTGAGCATCGAGCTCGGCAACGTCGGGGGGCCGAGCGCGGGGCTCATCTTCGCGCTGGCCGTGTCGGACAAGCTCGTCGACGGCGACCTCACCCAGGGGCTTCACGTCGCCGGCACCGGCACGATGTCCCCGGACGGCACCGTCGGCAGCATCGGCGGCATCACGCAGAAGCTGTACGCGGCCGTCGAGGTCGGGGCGGACCTCTTCCTCGCCCCGGCCGACAATTGTCAGGACGTCATCGACGGCGGTATCCCGGGTGGGATCCCCGTGTACGCGGTCTCGTCGCTCACCGAGGCTGAGCAGGTCATCCAGACCGTCGGCGAAGGCGACGAGACGACCTCGCTGCGCACTTGCGAGTCGGTGCTCGGCTCCTGAGGCGGCGGTGTCTCAGTTTTGCCAGGCACTTGCCAGATAAACTCTCCTAGTTCCCCTTTCTCGGAAAACAAACGGCCCTTCCAGGCAATGACAGGTACGACGTGACAAGCACTGCAGCTCAACAGCCCCAGAGTCCGAAACCCGCCAGCCGACGTCGGATGGGACCGCTCACGATCACACTGCTGATCGTCGTGGCGCTTCTCGTCGTCTTCTTCTGGTTCGCCGGCCGATACGCGGACGTGCTCTGGTACGACCAGCTCGGCTTCCTCCAGATCCTCCTCACCGAGTGGGGAGCTGGCGCGATCATGTTCGCGATCGGACTCGTCGCCATGGCGGTGCCCCTGTATGTGAACCTGCAGATCGCCTACCGCGCGCGTCCCGTCTACGCGAAGCTCAACGAGCAGCTCGACCGCTATCAGCAGGTCATCGAGCCCATCCGTCGCGGGGCAATGGTGTTCGTGCCCGCCATCTTCGGCCTTTTCGCCGGTGTGGCGCTCATCGCGTCCTGGCAGACCGTGCTCATGTGGATGAACTCGACCCCGTTCGGCGAGACCGACCCGGTGTTCAACCTCGACGTCTCGTTCTACGTCTTCCAGCTTCCCCTGTACCGCGGTGTGGTCGCCTTCGTGAGCGCCGTCGTGCTGCTCTCCCTCATCCTCACGGCCGCGACGCTGTACCTGTACGGCGGCATCCGCGTGACCGGTCGCGAGGTCGTCATCTCGAAGAGCGCGCGAACGCACATCGCGATCCTCGCCGGCCTGTACATGCTCGTCCAGGCAGTGAGCTTCTGGCTCGACCGCTACGCGGCGCTGAACACGCTCTCCGGCCGCTGGACCGGTGTGCTCTACACCGAGGCGAACGCGACGATCCCCGGCCAGGGCATCCTCGCCGGAGCCGCGATCGTCGTCGCTGTGCTCTTCTTCATCGCGGCAGCCATCGGCCGCTGGCGTCTTCCGCTCGTCGGAACCGCGCTGCTCGTCATCGTCGGACTCGTCGTCGGCATGGTCTACCCGTGGATCGTGCAGCAGTTCCAGGTCGGACCGAGCGAGCAGGCACTCGAGACCCCGTACATCCAGAACAACATCGACGCGACCCGCGCCGCCTACGGCCTCGACAAGATCGAAGAGGTCAACTACGCGGCCGAGACGACGGTCAGCCAGGGGCAGCTGCGTGACGACGCCGACACCACGGCGAACATCCGCATCCTCGACCCGTCGCTCGTCTCGCCGACGTTCGCGCAGTTCGAGCAGGAGCGCGCCTACTACCAGTTCCCGGAGAGGCTCGACGTCGACCGCTACGAGATCGACGGCCAGGTCCAGGATGCGGTCGGCTCCGTCCGAGACATCAACATCGCCGGCCTCGGCTCCGACGCCCAGTCATGGGTCAACAACACCATCGTCTACACGCACGGCTACGGGCTCGTCACGGCCTTCGGCAACCAGCGCGGCCCAGACGGCCAGCCCCTCTTCATCGAGGGTGGCATGCCAAGCGAGGGCGCGCTCGGCGAGTTCGAGCCCCGCGTCTACTTCGGCGAGACCTCGCCCGAGTACTCCATCGTCGGTGCCCCCGAGGGGTCCGAGCCAGCTGAGTTCGACCACGTGTCGGGCGCGGATGGCGCAACCCAGACGTACAACACGTTCACGGGAGACGGCGGCCCCGATCTCGGCAACCTCTTCAACCGTCTCGTCTACGCGATCAAGTTCCAGTCGGAGCAGATCCTTCTCTCGGAGTACGTCAACGACGAGTCGCAGATCCTCTACGACCGCGACCCGGCCGAGCGAGTGCAGGCGGCTGCCCCGTACCTGACGATCGACTCCGACCCGTACCCCTCGGTCGTGGACGGACGCCTCACGTGGATCGTCGACGGCTACACCACGAGCAACAAGTACCCGTACTCGGAGCTCGCCGGCCTGCAGAACCTGCTCGAGGACGCGGACACGCCGGCCTCCTCGCTGCCTCCAGAGGTCATCAACTACATGCGCAACTCGGTGAAGGCGACCGTCGACGCGTACGACGGCAGCGTCACGCTCTACGCCTTCGACGAGACGGACCCGATCCTGCAGACGTGGCAGAAGGTCTTCCCGTCGACGCTGAAGAACGTGTCGGAGATGTCGGGTGACCTGCTCAGCCACATCCGCTACCCCACGGACATGTTCAAGGTGCAGCGCGAGATGTTCGCGCGGTACCACGTGACCGACGCGAGCACGTTCTACAACCAGACGAACGCGTGGCAGCTGCCGCAGAACCCGACTGGTGGCGAAGCGTCGCAGCCCCCGTACTACCTGACGATGCAGCTCCCCGGGCAGGAATCGGCCTTCTCGATCTACTCCACGTACATTCCGCTGACGAACGCGAACGCGCAGTCGAGGAACGTGCTGAGGGGGTACCTGGCGGCGAACTCCAACGCGGGTTCCACAGACGGCACGGTCGCTGACACCTACGGGCGCATCACGCTCCTCCGGGTCGAGAACGACAACGTCAACGGTCCGGGTCAGGTGCAGAACATCTTCAACTCGAACGAGACGGTCGCCAACCAGCTGAACCTGCTCGAGCGAGGCGGCCAGACGCAGGTGCTGCGAGGCAACCTGCTGACCGTGCCCGTCGGCGAGGGCTTCCTGTACGTGCAGCCGGTCTACGTCGAGTCCACCGGTGAGACCAGCTACCCGCTGCTCAGGCGCGTGCTCGTCGCGTTCGGCGACAAGATCGCGTTCCAGCCGACGCTCGACGAGGCGCTCGACGAGCTCTTCGGTGGCGACGCCGGTGCGGACGCGGGTGACGGTGGCGTCGAGGTCTCCGACGACGATGTGCCCGTCGACTCCATCCCGGACGACACCGCTGGGACGCCGGCTCCGACTGCCACGACTCCGCCGGCTGGCGGGGGAACGGGGACTCCACAGGAGCAGCTCTCGACGGCCCTGGCCGACGCTGAGCAGGCACTTGAGGACCGCACGACGGCGTACGCGAACAACGATCTCGTTGCCGCAGCTGAGGCTGACAAGCGACTCACGGACGCCTTGAACCGCGCCCGTGAGGCTGATGGTCAGATCTCGGGCACCTCGGGCGAGTCCCCGGAGCCGACGCCCACCACGTAGGCGGCCGAGCTCCACACGCCGACGGGCGTCGTCCTCACTGAGGACGGCGCCCGTCGGCGTCTGTGCCTGCGTGTCCTCCCCGCAGCGCGCCCCGACGCCCTGCCCCGGCCCACGATTCGCCAGCAGAGGTGGGCCGTGTGCACCTTCTGTGCGGTCGGCGGCTGCACAAGACCCAGATCTCTGGGGCGCACGCGGTTGCAACGGGGCGCGACGCGCCCGGGATGCGGTGCGCGCCGGGTCAAGCGAAGTAGTTTTCGGCGAATTCGCGTCCTGAGAGCGGTTGCTCGGCCCGTTCTAGCCCGAGGTGTTGTCGCCCCTGGACCCCCGACACGCCGCGTTTTCCGGGGAACGAGCACCCGGAGTTGCACGACGTCAGGACCGCGTGTAATGTTTTCTCTTGTGCCGCGGGGTGGAGCAGTTCGGTAGCTCGCCGGGCTCATAACCCGGAGGTCGTAGGTTCAAATCCTGCCCCCGCAACCAAAGCCGCACAAGTTGGGTTGCTCGAAAGAGCAAGTATGAACTGCGGCACAAGGCCCGTTTCCTCTCGAGGAAGCGGGCCTTTCGCGTTCCCGCTTGCCTTGGCCGCCCCTCATCCGTCTCCGGGGCCCACTGCCGACCTGGAAGTGCGCGGGTGTCGTGGCCCGCCTCAGCGGGTTCGCGGTCTGAAGCCGCTAGTCTCGGCCATTCGACGTGCGCCGATCGTTGGCGCGGTAGGAAAGCGGCGGTGCCAGGTGGCCAGATTCACGAGCCTCGAGCGGCGCATCGACGACGTCGCCGGGCGGCTTCTCGAGAACTCCCCGTCACACGGCCTCAGGGCCGGCCTGGTGGAGTTCCTGGTGTTCGGCCTAAAGCAGGCGTGGGCGTGCATCTTCGGCGCGCTCATGCTCGTCATGATCCTCGCGGCGAGGCTCTGGTATCCGGACGACGCCCCGCTCGCTCGGAACGATGCGCTCGTCATCGGCGCCGTCGTCATCCAGGTCGTCATGATCGCCGCACGGCTCGAGACGGGGCGCGAGCTGCTCGTGATCCTCGCCTTCCACATCGTCGGCACCGGTATGGAGCTCTTCAAGACGAGCGTCGGCTCGTGGAGCTACGCGTCAGGGGGAGCGCTGCACATCGGCCCCGTGCCGCTCTACACGGGGTTCATGTACGCCGCCGTGGGCTCGTACCTGTGCCGCGTCTATCGCCTCTTCGACCTGCGCTTCTCGAGGTACCCGCGCATCTGGCTGACCGTCATCGCCGCCGTCTTGATCTACGTGAACTTCTTCACGCACCACTACGCCTACGACTTCCGCTACGTGCTGCTGCTCTTCGTGGCGGTGCTGTGGGGTCGCACGTGGATGCACTTCCGCGTGTTCCGCAGGACGCTTCGCATGCCGCTGCTCGTCGCGTTCCTGCTCGTCGCGCTCTTCATCTGGTTCGCGGAGAACATCGGCACGCTCGCGGGGGCGTGGGTGTACCCGAACCAGGAGCACGGCTGGGAGCTCGTGTCGATCACGAAGCTACTCTCGTGGTTCCTGCTCATGATCATCTCGGTGGTCATGGTGACGCTCGCGTACCCGCCGAAACCTCCGCTCGCCGACGTGGCGGGATCGGGGCGGGAGGCGAGCGCGGCTCGCTAGTCCCAGGCCTTGGCGGCGGGGATGCGCACGATGAAGGCCGCGCCGTCATCTGACTCGACGGCGATCTGTCCGCCGTGGGCCTCGACGATGGACTTCACGATCGCGAGCCCGAGCCCGGTGCTGCCTGAGGCCCGTGTCCTGGCCGAGTCGCCGCGTGCGAACCGCGAGAAGAGGTCCTGACGCAGGGCGGCGGGGATGCCGGGGCCGTCGTCGCGAACCACCAGGACGGCTTCGCGCCCGGTCGCAGACGCGGTGGCGAGTTCGTAGCGGACGGACACGTTGACGTGGGTGCCTTGCGGGGTGTGCTGGCTGGCGTTCGAGAGGAGGTTCACGACGATCTGGTGCAGGCGCTCCCAGTCGCCGAGCACGGAGACCTCGCTCGGGGGGACGGTGGCGCTCCAGTGGCGGTCGGCGTCGCTGGCCTGCGCGTCGCTGACGGCATTGATGACGAGCTCGGACAGGTCCACGGTGTCGAACTGGAGGTCCTGGCCTTCGTCGAGGCGGGCGAGCAGCAGGAGGTCGTTGACCAGCGAGCTCATGCGGGTCGCCTCGGACTCGATGCGGGCCAGGGAGCGCTCGGTGATGTCCGGCAGGGATGCGGAGTCCTGCCTGGTGAGTTCCGCGTAGCCCTGGATCGCTGCCAGGGGGGTGCGCAGCTCGTGGCTGGCGTCGGTGACGAAGCGGCGCATCCGCTGGTCGGCTGCGGAGCGAACCGCGAAGGCCTCGTCGACGTGCGCGAGGAGCTTGTCGAGCGCCTCGCTGACCTTGCCGACCTCGGTTCGGGGGTCGATGTCGTTGAGCTTCACGGCCTGGCGGAGTCCCACCTCGCCCGATGCGAGGGGCATCTGCGCCACGTTCTCGGCGGCGTTGACGACCCGGGAGAGGGGACGCATCGCGACGCGCATGACCAGGGCGACGAGGAGCACGATGAGGCCGATGCCCAGCGAGGAGAGCACGAGCGTGAGCACGGTCTGGTTGAGGGTCGCCTCTCGGGCGGTGTCGAGCGACACCGCGGAGATGAGGGCGTAGCTGGGATCGCCCTCCCATTCGTGGATCATGACGCGGAAGTCGCCGGCGACGTCGTCGAGCTTGATGGTCTCGAGCAGGGAGTGCTGGACTGCGAAGTCGTCGGACTGCGCGAGGGCGGCGAGCTCGTTCTTGATCGTCTGGTCGCACTCGACCGCGGAGGTCTCGCTGAAGGACGCCGAGTCGATGATCTCGCCGTTGTGCGCGAGGGCAATGATGGTGCCTGGCGCGTGTCCGACGAAGTTGATGAGCGGCTTGACCTTCGGGGGGCTTGTCTCACCGTTCTTCGGCGGGTGCGGGTGGGTGCCGGGGATGTCGTCGCGGTACTTGTCGACGGAGTTCTCGAGCACCGACATGGAGGCGGCGAGCTGTGTGTTCACGACGCTCGTGATCGCCGAGTTGAGGGTGACGACGTTCATGATGCCGATGACGCTCATGACGAACGCGACCACGAGGGTGACGCCGACGATGATGCGCGCCCGGAGCGTCCACGGTCTCATTCGGCTGGCCTGATCACGTAGCCGACGCCGCGGACGGTGTGGATCATCGGGGTGCGCCCGGCGTCGATCTTCTTGCGCAGGTAGGAGACGTAGAGGTCGACGATGCTGGCCTTGCCGGCGAAGTCGTAGTTCCAGACGCGGTCGAGGATCTGGGCGCGACTCAGGACGCGCTTGGGATTGCGCATGAAGTAGCGCAGCAGCTCGAACTCGGTTGTCGTGAGGGCGATCGGGTCGCTGCCGCGACGCACCTCGTAGCTGCTCTCGTCGAGGAAGAGGTCGCCGACCCGGAGCTGCGAAGCGTCATCCGCGACGGCTTCGCCCGCTCGTTGGATGAGTCCGCGGAGCCTGGCGACGAGCTCCTCCAGGCTGAAGGGCTTGGTCATGTAGTCGTCGCCGCCCGCGGTGAGCCCGATGATGCGGTCGTCGATCGAGTCTTTCGCGGTGAGGAAGAGCACGGGCGTGGCGTGTCCCTGACCTCGGAGGTTCCTGAGAATGCTGAGGCCGTCGATGTCGGGAAGCATGATGTCGAGGACGACGACGTCGGGCCGTTCCGCCGTGAACTTCGCGAGCGCGTCGCGACCGTTGCTGGCCACGTCGACCTGCCAACCCTCGTAGGAGAGGGCCAGGCTGACGAGGTTCGTGAGCGTCTCTTCGTCGTCGACAAGCAGCACGCGGATGGGGGTGCCGTCCGGGCGGTGGAGACGGGGGAGCTGGGCGAGGACCGCCCGACGGCGCCCGGGCTCGATGATCGGGTCAGCGGAAGCAGAATCGGGCATTGGATCATCGTGTCACGAGCGGGCCCCGCGGGTGGTATGTGGGCCCGTCCTCATAGGAAGCTCAAATCTTCTCTTACCGAGGGCATGGAGGGAGTTCGTAATCTGCGACGCATGACACTCCAGCGAATTCAGCAGCCCGACCTCGGGAGCCGTACGCCGGGGGTCAAGAAGGACCTGCAGGGTGGGCTCTTCCACCGTCCCCGGTTCCTGCGCGGCCCCCGCACTGAGCGTCCCTTCGACGCACCCCAGCTGTTCACGGAGCGCCTTGTGCTCCGTCCCCACACCGTCCGCGACGCGGGGGCGTGGCACGAGATCGTGTCGAACGGCGACGTGGTGCGCTACCTGCATTGGAAGCGGCGCGATCTCGCGGAGGCGACGGAGCATCTGAGCCGTCGCACCACGCAGACGCGGCTGTGGCAGTCGGGGGACTTCATGGCCCTCGCGGTCGAGCATGACGGTCAGCTCGTCGGCGACGTGTCCGTGCACCTGCGGGAGGTCGAGCCTGAGCATCGGTCGGCTGAGCTCGGGTGGATCATGCATCCGGGATTCGCCGGGCAGGGCTTCGCCACCGAAGCTGCGGATGCGCTCGTCGAGTACCTTCGCGACTATGTCGGGGTGAAGCGGGTGATCGCGGTCATGGACCTCGAGAACGAGGCGTCCTACGCGCTCGCGAGGCGTCTCGGCCTCACGGAGGTCTCCCGCTCCGACGATTCGAGGACCACGGCGCTCGATCTGGTCTGAGCGGAGTCGCTGCCGCGCATCCGCTGGGCGCCGCTTGTGCTCGCGGATTGCGACGTCGCCATGAGCTGCGCGACCTCCAGGAGGTCCCACGCCATGTCGCCGGTGACGGAGATTCCCCTGGCCCCTGATCTGCGTGTCGTGCCTCGAACGAGCATGTAGTGCGTGCGGAACACGCGATTGCCAGCCCGCTCCTGTGCGTCGTGGAAGAACACGGTCTGCGAGAGGCCGGTGCTGTCGTCGAGGGAGACGAACACCGTGCGGCGGCCCCCGCGCATCGGTGGCGTGTTCGTCGCACGGCGAACCCCGGCGATGAGCACCTCAGTGCCGCCGGGCAGGTCGATGAGCGTGCTCGCCGGCACGACGCCGAGCTGTCGGAACAGCGGGAAGAAGCGCTCCATCTGGTGACGGCTCACGCCGAGGCCGAGCTCCTGCAATTCGAGATCGGTCTGCGTCTTGCCGTGCAGGTCCATGGCGCTCACTCCCCGTAGCTGGGGGACGGGCAGCGCGAACGCGAACGCCTGCTGATGCTCCGGCACGCGTGTCGGGCTGCTGGTGAGCGAGCGGATGAACGCGAGCAGCTCGTGCCGCCTGCGCGGCTCGTAGTCGATGAAGGCGTCGAGCGCTCCGACCCTGGCCAGGGAGTCCAACGTGCTGCGACGGGGCCGCACTCGTGCCCGGAAGTCGGCGAGCGAGTCGAACGGCTGGTGCTCGGCGACCCTGTCGCGTTCCGCCGATGACATGCCGCGCACATCCGCGAGCGACATGCGCACCCCGTCACGCCCGTCAGGGAGCGGCTCGACCGTGTACTCGAGGCCGGACCGCTGCACGTCGATCGGCAGCAGCGGGATGCCGAGGTGCCTTGCCTCGGCGATGATCAGGTCCTTGCCCCACATGCCGGGGTCGTGGGTGAGGAGGCCCGCCCAGAAATGCGCGGCGCGGTGGGTCTTGAGCCACGCGCTCTGGAAGGTGGGCAGGGCGAACGCGGCGCCGTGGGCCTTCGCGAAGCCGAAGCTGCCGAAGCCGGCGAGCACCTTCCAGGACCGTTCGATGATCTCGGGCGGGAACCCGCGCTCGGCGGCTTTGCCGCTCACCAGCTGCTCGATGCGCGGGACGAGGTCTGGCTTCGCGAGCCAGCGTCGGTAGACGTCGGCCAGTTCAAGGCCGCACCCGGTGAGTTCGTCGAAAATGCGCATCACCTGCTCGTGGAAGATGACGACGCCCTTAGTCTCGAGCAGGATGGGCTTGAGTCTCGGGTGGATGTAGTCGGGCATGACCTCCCCGTGGCGTGCCCTGAGGAAGTTGAGGGGCATGTTGTTCTGCATGGGGCCGGGGCGGAACAGGGAGATGTCGATGACGAGGTCGTTGAACACCTCGGGCTGCAGCTTCCCGACGAGTTCCATCTGGCCTGGGCTCTCGACCTGGAAGATGCCGAGGGTCTTCGTCGAGCGGATGGTCTCGTAGGTCGCTTCGTCGTCGAGGGGCAGCGCGTCGAGGTCGAGCTCCTCGCCTCGGGTGCGCTTCAGCTCCTTCACGGCGTGGGCCATGGCGCTCTGCATGCGCACGCCGAGGATGTCGAGCTTGATGAGGCCCATCGGGTCCATGTCGTGCTTGTCGAACTGGCTCATGGGCAGGCCGATGCCGGACATCTGCACTGGTGTGCGGTCGAGCAGGGAGATGTCGGAGAGGATGACGCCGCAGGGGTGCACGGAGATGTGCCTCGGCAGGGAGTCGAGTCGCTCTGTCGCCTCGACGAGCACGTCGAGCTGGCGCGAGCGGCGCACCTCTTCGGCGAACTCCCGAAGCTCCGGCTTCTCGGCGAGGGCCTGTCGGAAGCGCTTCGCGGAGAAGCGCCACAGCTCCTTGGCGATGCGGTCGACTTCCCCGTCGGCGAGCCCGAGCGCGAGTCCGGCGTCGCGTACGGCGCCTCTCGATCCGTAGGTGTTCACCATCGACATGAGTGTCACCCGCTCGCCACCGAACTCGTCGAAGATGCGGTGGTACACGCGGTGGCGTTCGGCGCTCTCCACGTCGAGGTCGATGTCCGGCAGCGTGCGTCGCTCGTCGGAGAGGAAGCGCTCCCAGATGAGTCCGAGGGAGACGGGTTCGACGTGGCTCGTGTACAGGAGGTAGTTGAGGAGCGAGCCGACCCCTGACCCCCTGGCCTGTACGCGGACCCCCATCTCCTTGATGAGTTCGACGACGTGCGAGACGGTGAGGAAGTAGGGGGCGAAGCCCAGCTTCCGCACGGTCTTCAGCTCATGGGCGAGGCGGTCGTGCAGCTCGCGCTCGTGGGCACTGGATGCACCGGGGTAGCGGGCGGGGATCGCGGCTTCGGCCTTGGCCCGGAGCACCTCGAACGGGTCGCCGTCGATGCCGAAGCGCGTGACCTCCGGCATGCGCGGGGTGCCGATCCCCGCATCCCGTTCGAGGTCGATGATGCAGGCTTCGGCGAGCGCTCTCGTCTGCGCGATGAGGTCGTCGGCGGCGGAGGCGTCGTGCCCGCCCGCATCCGCGACCATGCGCGCGACCTGCCGCATGAGGCTCGCAGGCTTGAGCCACGCCTGCGCGGTGGGGGCGAGCTCGATCTCGTCGAGCGCCCGCCGAGCACGGACGGCGTCTGCGATGTCGACCGTCGCCGCTTCCTCGGGGGAGGCGTAGCGGACCGCGTTCGTGAGCACCGCCCGCAGCTTGGACTCCGTGGCGAGACCGAGCATCCGCGTCGCAGCCGTGACTGAACCGGGAGTGCCTGGCTCGGCGAGGTGGCACACGACCTCCACGACCAGCGAGGAGTGGGGGAGTGCGTGCACCCACGCTCGAAGTCGCTCCCGCGCCAGCCCCAGCTGCGCCACGGAAGCCGCCGTGCCGACATCGCTGCTCGGGCCGAGCATCACCGTCAGGCGGGTGGCCCCCTCTTCGTCCTCGGCGAGCTGGGCCAGGCGGGCGAGGGGGATGCTCGGCTCATGCACGCCCGTTGGGGCGCTCGCGGTGGTCTCGTGCGCTGCGGACACGGCCCGGCACAGTGCCGCATAGCCGGAGCCGCCGTCTCCACCCGTCGCGAGCACGACAACCCGCCCGAGGGGCTCGCCCCGTTCGTCGTGCACGGCGAGCTCGCTGCCGAGCACGGCCCGCAGCTTCGCGTCTCTGCAGGCGAGGAGGTGCTTGACCGCGCCGGAGATGCCGTCGCGGTCGGTGAGGGCGATCGTGTCGAGGCCCCGCTCGACGGCGGCCTGCGCGAGCCCCTCGGGAGGGGAGACCGCATAGTGCGCGCTGAAGCCGGACGAGACGTGCAGGTGGGGGAAGCTCATCGTGTCCTCACTCCCAGCTCAGCGCCAGGAGCCAGCCGCCGGAGGCGCGGCAGAGGTCGTAGAGGTGTCCGTCGTGCTGCCCGTGCGCGCTGTCGCGGACCGCGGTGACGCGCCACAGCTCCTGGTCGATGCGCTCCGGGGATGAGCCTCCGTGCCACCACGGCGGGAGCCTGCGGAAGTAGGCCTGGGGCTGGCCCGTGACGGTGTAGAGGAAGCGCTGCCACACGAAGGAGACCGGCTGCCCGTCTGGGCTGACGGCGACGTCGATGGTGTCGTCGATGACGGTTGGCATGGTTCCCTCCTTCGCTGATTCGAATCTGTATTCGAATGTGGATCAAGCGTAAATCGCACCACCGACAGTGGCAACCGCAAGTCTCAGTCAGAGGGTGAGGGTGTGCTGCAGCTAGACAGGTTTTAAATCTGTCTTATAGCTTTTCTGCAGAACGTCACCCTCAAGGACGAAGGCATATGACTCACACCCCAGACTCGCTCCGCTCGGCAGACTCCATCCGCTCAATACGGCTCTCGACGCTCCGCCTCCCGCTCGCCACCCCCATCTCCGACGCGAAGGTCTTCACGGGTAGGCAGAAGCCCATGACCGAGGTCGTCTTCCTCATCGCCGAGATCCGCACCGAGCAGGGCCTCTCCGGCCACGGGTTCAGCTACTCGAAGCGTGCAGGCGGCGCCGCCCAGTACGCTCATGCGCGGGAGGTCGCCGAAGTCGCCCTCGGCGAAGACCCGAACGACATCCAGAAGCTGTACACCAAGCTGCTCTGGGCCGGCGCCTCCGTCGGGCGCTCGGGCGTCGCCACCCAGGCGCTCGCGGCGTTGGACATCGCGCTCTACGACCTGAAGGCCAAGCGCGCCGGCCTGCCGCTCTCGAAGCTGCTCGGTGCGCACCGCGACTCGGTGCGCACCTACAACACGTCAGGCGGGTTCCTCCACGCATCGCTCGACGAGGTGCGCGAGCGCGCGACGCAGTCACTCGCAGAAGGCATCGGCGGCATCAAGATCAAGGTCGGCCTCCCGGATACGGCCGAGGACCTGCGCCGCGTCCGCGCGGTGCGCGAGCACATCGGGGCGAGCGTTCCGCTCATGGTGGATGCGAATCAGCAGTGGGACCGGGCGACGGCCCTGCGCATGGGCCGCCGCCTCGAAGACCTCGACCTCACGTGGATCGAGGAGCCGCTCGACGCCTACGACGCGGAGGGGCATGCGGATCTCGCGCGTGCGCTCGACACCCCGATCGCGACGGGCGAGATGCTCGCCTCGGTGGCCGAGCACCGTCAGCTCATCACCACCCGCGCGTGCGACATCATCCAGCCGGACGCGCCGCGCATCGGCGGGATCACGAACTTCCTCCGGCTCATGACCCTCGCCGACGAGGCGGGCCTCGACCTCGCCCCGCACTTCGCGATGGAGATCCACCTGCACCTGGCCGCCTGCTACCCGCGCGAGCCGTGGGTCGAGCACTTCGACTGGCTCGACCCGCTCTTCGAGGAGCGACTCGAGACGCGAGACGGACGGATGATCGTGCCCGACCGTCCGGGGCTCGGGTTCACGTTCAGCGAGCAGGCGCGGACCTGGACGACCGACAGCGTGACGCTCTCGATCTGAGCGCGGGGTGGGGCGTCCAGCGTGAAGCCAGCGAGTGGCTGAGCCCGGCACGGCGGGCTAGCTCTTGGCCCGCCTCAGGGATGGCACGATGTCTCCATGAGCATGACGCGCGCCGAGGAGATCGCCAGGGTCCTCGCCGACCGCATCGTCGAAGGAGTCATCGCCCCCGGTGACCGCCTGTCGAGCGAGGGCGGCCTCGTCGAGGAGTTCGGGGCGAGCAGGACGGTCGTGCGTGAGGCGCTGCACCGCCTGCAGTCGCGCGGCCTCGTTCGCACGCGCGTCGGCTCCGGAAGCTACGCGCTCACCCCTCCCGCGCCCACGGCGGGTGACGACTGGCTCGGGGCGCACACCGAGGCTGAGCGCGCGGAGCTGCACGCGTTCCGGATCGCCGTCGAGGTCGAGGCCGCCGCGCTCGCGGCGCGCTCCCCGTCGCCCCAGGAGATCGCCGAGATCGACGCAGCCCTCGACTCCCTCGCGAAGGCCACCCTGCCCAGCGAGACGGTGGATGCGGACTTCGCCTTCCACCGCGCGATCGCCGCAGCATCCGGCAACCGCTACTTTCTCACGGCCCTCGACCGCATGGGCGCACGCGCCATCATCCTGCCGCCCGCGCGCATCTCCGACAGAGAGCGCAACGCCGCGGACTCGGCCGCCGTGCTGGCCGAGCATCGGGCCATCGCCGACGCGATCCGCCTCAAGGACCCCGTCGCCGCCGCGGCCGCGGTGCGCACGCACCTCTCGGCATCGACGGCCCGACGAGCGGCGCGCGAGTCGAGGGCGTGACCCGCACGGCGCTTCCGTCGCAAGCGCACCGGCCCGCAGGCCTGTGGAGCCGCGGGTCCGACTAGCCCTGGGACGACACCGGGGCCATGAGCTGCGGCCCTGAGCTCGCGACCCGACCCACCTCCGGGCCGACCTCGTGCATCACGAGTGTCGAGGCCAGCTCCACGCCCGCCAGGCTCGCCTCGTCGAGCAACCCCTGCGTGCCGACCACCGACTGGTCCAGCCACTGATCCCATAGCGCCCGCGGCAGCATGAGAGGCATGCGGTCGTGGATGCTCGCCAGCTCGCCCGTGGACCCTCGCGTCAGAATCGTCGTGGAGAGCACCCAGCGGGACGGGTCGTCGCCGGGCTTCGTCGGGTCAGCCCACCACGAGTACAGGCCAGCAAACGCGATCAGGTCATCGCTCCGCCCCGGGTGGATGAAGAACGGCGTCTTCGAACCCGCCTTCGTGCCATCCGCCGTCTTGCGCCACTCGTAGTAGCCGACCGCTGGCACGATCGCCCGCCGCTGCTTCACCGGGCCGCGGAACGTCGGCTTCTCCAGCACCGTCTCGATACGCGCGTTGAACGCCTTCGACGAGAAGCTCGGATCCTTCGCGAACGGAGGCAGCAGCCCCCACCTGGCGCGCTCGACGCGCCGCACCGCATCCCCGCCGCCCTTCGGCTCCGGCTCGACGACAACCGGCACCGGATCCGTCGGAGGAGTGTTGTACGACGGCTCCGGCAAATCAGCGCCGAGCGCCTCGATGTCGAAGAGCGCCTCGACGTGCTCAACTGCTGGGGTGACGTAACGACCGCACATGACTCAACGCTACGACGCGGGGACCCACGACGCGCTCTCCAAGCTTCGGATTCTCTGTACGCTCAGAGCATGGTCAAGCAGCGCAGCGCCCTCGAGCGCATCCCCGCGTACAAGCAGGGCGCCATGCCCAGCACCAGCGACGTCGTGAAGCTCTCCTCCAACGAGAACCCCTTCCCGCCCCTCGCCTCGGTTCGCGACGCGGTCGCCGCCGAGCTCGAGCGCATCCACCTCTACCCCTCGATGGCCGCCCCCGAGCTGACCGCACGCATCGCGGAGCTGCAGGGCGTCGAGCCGGAGAACATCGTCTTCGGAGCCGGCTCCGTCGAAGTGGCGACGCAGCTCGTGCAGGCCAGCGCAGGAGAGGGCGACGAGGTGATGTTCGCCTGGCGCAGCTTCGAGGCCTACCCGATCATCGCGATCGGGGCAGGCGCGACGCCCGTGCAGGTGCCGCTCACGCACGACGAACGCCACGACCTCGACGCCATGGCAGCGGCCATCACCGAGCGCACCGCCATCATCTTCGTCTGCAACCCCAACAACCCGACGGGGGCGAGCCTCACCCACGCCGAGGTGCGGGCCTTCCTCGACCGCGTCCCGAGCGACGTGCTCGTCGTGATCGACGAGGCCTACGAGCACTTCAACAGGGACGCCGAGACCGCCATCGGCATCGACCTCTACCGCGAGTACCCAAACGTCGCCGTGCTCCACACCTTCTCCAAGGCCTACGGCCTCGCTGGACTCCGCATCGGCTACGCCGTCGCCCAAGCGGACGTCGCAGCCAACCTCCGCAAGGTCGCCGTCCCCTTCGCCGTCTCCGCCCTCGCCCAGACCGCCGCCGCCGCGTCGCTCGACGCCGAAGCCGAGCTCGCCAACCGCATCGACGACATCGTCGCCGAACGCGCCCGCGTCACCTCCGAGCTCCGAGCCCAGGGGTGGAACATCGGAGACTCCCAGGCGAACTTCGTCTGGCTCAGGCTCGGCGACGACACCGCACGCATCGACGCCGCCCTCACCGAAGCCGGCGTCCTCGCCAGGGCATTCCCCGGCGAAGGCATCCGCATCACCATCGGCTCAACAGACGCCAACAGTCGCGCGCTCACCGCGCTCGCGGGAGTGCATGCGGGGGCACGGGGATGAGCACCTGGCGCATCCGCGACTTCCAGCCGACCGACATGGATGCGCTGCTGCGGCTCTGGGAGCAGCACCGCAGCTCGGGCAGCGAACCGGTGTACGGGCTGAGCGAGGTCATCGCGTCGACCCGGAAGGACACCGCCGTCGTCGCGGTCGCGGGGGAGAAGATCGTCGGCGTGGCCGTGGCGCGGGCAGCCCACGACCAGGGCTGGATCGTGTTCTTCGCGACTGACGACGAGTGGCGCAGGCGCGGCATCGGCGGCGCGCTGCTCGCCTCCCTCGAGCAGCGGATGGCCCAGCACGGCCTCCAGAAGCTCACGATCCTCGTGCCGGACGAGCAGACCCAGGTCGGCGCGCTCACGAAGGCCGGTTTCGCCGACAAGCGGCACCTGCGCTACTTCGAGCGGGAGATCCGGGTCAAGCAGCAGGAGATGGTCGCGCTGCGCGAGCTCGGCGGTCGCATCCTGCCACCCGACCGCTGGGACGCGATCGGCGGCATGCAGCACGAGAAGGACGTGCTGGAGCGGCGCCTCGTGCTGCCGCTCAGCGACCCAGATCTCGCGGAGGAGTACGGCGTCGTGCCACCACGCGCGATCGTGCTCTTCGGCCCTCCCGGCACGGGCAAGACGACGTTCGCCAAGGGCATCGCCTCCCGCCTCGGGTGGCCGTTCGTCGAGGTCTTCCCGTCCCGACTCTCGGCGTCGCCCAGGGGCCTCGCCGGCGAGCTGCGCGAGACGTTCGAGCAGGTCGAGTCGCTCGAGCACGCCGTCGTGTTCATCGACGAGGTCGAGGAGATCGCCTCGCACCGAGGGGGAGAGCCGCCGTCGCCCACGCAGGGCGTCACGAACGAGCTCCTCAAGATCATCCCGGCGTTCCGTGAGAAGCCGGGGCGTCTTCTCATCTGCGCGACGAACTTCATCCGAGCCCTCGACCAGGCCTTCCTGCGCCACGGGCGCTTCGACTACGTCATCCCCATCGGATTACCGGACGCCGCAGCCCGCCGGGCGATCTGGGAGCGATACGTGCCCGAATCGGTCAGCGACTCGGTCGACGTGCCGGCGCTGGTCGAGCAGACCAGCGGGTACTCGCCGGCTGACATCGAGTTCGCCGCTCGCCGCGCCTCGCAGGTCGCCCTCGAGCGCGCCGTCGCGGCCCGGAACTCGGGGGACGTCGTGCCCCTCGGGCCGACCACGGACGACTTCCTCGCCTCCGTCGCGTCCACGCGCACCACGGTCTCCTCCGACGTCGAGCGCGAGTTCGAGGAGGACATCCAGGCGATCGCTCGCGTGTAGCGCAGGATCGCTGCGAGGCTCGCTGTCCAACTTCAGTGCGATATTGCGGCGAACGCCGCGCTTCCGGGTCGATCGGCCGAATATCGCACTGATGCTGGTCAGAGGTGCGTCGGCCGGGAAGCCAGCGGCCTCTGGCGGGGACAGACGAGGGGCCGGATGCGATGCATCCGGCCCCTCGATCGTGCAGCTGAGGCTAGGCCTTCTTCGCTGCGGAGTCCTCGTCGTCCGAGGTGATGTCGAAGTCGTCGACCTCGTCGTCACCCTCCGGGTCGAGCTCGGCCTCGACGTCGTCGAGGTCGTCGTCTTCGTCGTCGGCGTCTTCGAGTTCGCTCTCGATCTCGTCGATCCACTCGTCGAGCAGGTCTTCAGCGGCTTCGTCGTCTGCGGCGGTCTGCACCTCGAGGGTGCCGTCGCCCCACAGGCGCGAGGAGACGCGGACGTCGTCGGTGTCCTCGACGGCGTCGTGAGCCTCGGATTCGTACTCGTTGGCGATCTTCGCGGCTTCGTCTTCGGATTCGGCTTCGATGACGAGCGCCGAGACGACCTCGTATTTCAAGAGCACGGCGTAGGTAGGCATGGGGCGACTCCTCGTGACTGCGAGCACACCGCTCGCAGAATGAAGGTACTCGTGACGGTGCGCGCAGACAAGCTGGGGTCGGTGCGTCGCGGGTGACGCGTTGGTGAAGACTTCCCGACCGAGCGCACCTCACCGTAGGCTCGCGTCATGCCTTCCGACGCTCGCACCCCCCTCCAAGCACCCCTCGGATCCCCTGACGGTGGGCAGAAGCGTCCGATCCTCGGTGTCGCGGTCGCGCAGTACGCGCCAGGTGCGGACCTTGTCGAGAACGAGCGGCTGCTGCGTGAGCACGTCGCCACGGCGGCCGGTCGGGGCGCGCAGCTCGTCGTCGTGCCCGAGTACGCGAGCTTCTTCCTCCCGGACCTCGGGGAAGAGCTCGTGCGCCAGGCGCAGAGCCTGGACGGGCCGTTCGTCTCGCTCATGCGATCGCTCGCCGTGGAGCATGGCGTTGCCATCGTGGCCGGCCTCGTGGCCGAGTCCGAGGATCCGGGCCGGTTCGCCAACACGCTCGTCGCGGTCGATTCGAGCGGCGAGGTCGTCGCCCAGTACCGCAAGGTGCACCTGTACGACGCGTTCGGCGCGAAGGAGAGCGACTGGGTTGTCCCTGGTGAGATCTCGGTGCCGCAGACGTTTGTCGTCGGCGGCGTGCGGGTGGGCCTGCAGACCTGTTACGACCTGCGGTTCCCCGAGGTGTCGAGGACGCTCGTGGATGCGGGCGTGCAGCTCATCGTCATCCCCGCCGAATGGGTGCGTGGCCCGCTGAAGGAGCACCACTGGAAGACGCTGCTCGCTGCGCGGGCGATCGAGAACACCGTGTACTTCGCGGCGGCCGACCACCCCGCGCCGATCGGCGTGGGGCACAGTGCCGTCGTCGATCCGCGCGGAGCGACCCTCGCCGGTGCGGGTGTCGACCCGGGCGTCTCCATCGGTTGGGTCTCGCTCGACATGATCGATGCGGTTCGCGAGCAGAACCCGGCGCTCGAGCTGCGGCGATACCGAGTGCTGCCGATCGACTGAGCTTCTACCGGCTGAGTTCGCCGAGCCGGTCGAGGCGGCGCATGCCCTCTTCGAGGATCTGGTCGCTCTTGCAGAACGCGAAGCGCACCAGCGAGCGGTAGTCTCCCTGCCGTTCCGGGGTGCAGAGGGCAGCGACCGGGATGCCGACCACTCCGATCTCCCGGGGCAGGCGGCGGCAGAGCTCGGTGGCGTCGGCGTAGCCGATGCTGGCGGCGTCGGCGATCGCGAAGTATCCGGCGGCCGGGGTCGCCGTCTCGAGACCACGACTGCGAAGCGCGGAGACCAGCAGATCGCGCTTGTGGCGAAGGCGGTCGCGTTCCTGGTCGAAGCGCGCCGCCGGCAGGCGCAGGCCTGCGGCGACGGCGGGTTGGAAGGGGCCACTGCCGACGTAGCTCAGGTACTGCTTGACGGCGAGGACCGCGTCGATCAGGACAGCGGGCCCCGTGACCCAGCCGACTTTCCATCCGGTCACGCTGAAGGTCTTGCCCGCCGAACCGATGCTGAGCGTTCGCGAGGCGGCACCGGGCAAGCTCGCGATTGCGACGTGCTGGCCATCGAAGACGAGGTGCTCGTACACCTCGTCGGTGACGATGATCGCGTCGTGGCGTGCCGCGAGCTCGACGATGAGCTGCAGCGTCTCGCTGCGGAGGACCGCGCCCGTGGGGTTGTGCGGGGTGTTGACGATGATCAGTCTGGTGCGGTCGGTGACGGCTCGCCTGAGCTCGTCGTGGTCCGGCTGGAACTCCGGCCACCGAACGGGCACGGTCACCAGGCGGGCGTCGGCGAGGTGCGCGAGGGCACCGTACGCGTCGTAGTGGGGTTCGAGGACGACGATGTCCTCGCCAGGCTCGACGAGGCCGAGCACTGTGGCCGCCAGCGCTTCCGTGGCGCCCACGGTGACCAGCACCTCGCGGTCAGGGTCGAGCGAGACCCCCCGGAAGCGGAGCTGATGCTCGGCGATGGCGGCGCGCAGGTCGGCGGTGCCCCTGGGCGGCGGATACTGGTTCTCGCCCCGGGAGATCGCGTCGATCGCCTCGTCCAGCAGCTCCTGCGGGCCGGAGTAGTCGGGGAACCCCTGGCCGAGATTCACGGACCCGGTGGTCCGCGCCAGCTCGCTCATCTCGCCGAACACGGTGCCCTGCAGCTCGCCGCTCGGGGAGAGGAGGCCAGCACCTTGGGCTGCTCGAAGCCACGGTCCGTCTCTGCGCATGCATCCAGTCTGTCATCGCCTGAGTCACGATCGAATCTCGAACTGCGACGTGCCGCGGAAACCAGAGCGTTCACTCCGTCCGCTCCCTAGACTGACGCCACGAATGCGCCCCGACGCATTGAGCGAACGTCAGGATTCACATGCTCGACACCCCATCCGCTGCCGGCGCCGACGCGAACAGCGCGCAGGCGCCGACGAAGGCTGCGCAGCAGGATGAACATGGGCGTCACCGTGCGGGGGCTCACCTGCATTCCATCCATGACGACGCACCGGTGGTCACGCGTCGAACGGGGCTGCTCCTCATCGCGGGTGTCGCGGTCGTCGCCGCGGTTGTCGGTGGTCTGAGCGGTGCGCTCATCACGGCGAACGTCATCGGCCAGCCGAATCAGGACGCGCAGCGGCTCACGCAGCCCCTGGGGTCCCCGAGCGAACCGGCGGCCCCGTTGCCTGGCGAGGCGAGTTCCGCGATCGCGTTCGCTGCGCCGAGCGTCGTCACGCTCACCGTGTCCACCCCGACTCGAACCGAGACGGGTTCCGCGGTCGTGTACTCGGGTGATGGGCTCGTCATCACCAACGCGCACGTCGTGACGCTCGACGGCACGGTCTCGGACGCGCAGATCACGGCGACCACGAGCGACGGTCGGGTCTTCAACACGAGCCGCGTCGGGCTCGACGTGCTCGCCGACGTGGCCGTGCTGCGGTTGGACGGTGCGAGCGGCCTTCAGCCGGCGAGGTTCGCGGACTCGGACCAGCTGACCGTCGGGCAGTCGACGATCGTGCTCGGCGCGCCGCTTGGCCTCAATGGCACGGCGACGACGGGTGTCGTATCGGCGGTCAACCGCAGCATCGAGATCGCGTCGGCGGCGGTCCCGCCGACGGTCGACGAGAACGCCGCGACCGACTCTCCGCTCAGCTCGACGACCGATCCGGGCAAGAGCATCGTCCAGTTGCCTGTCATCCAGACTGATGCCGCCATCAATCCGGGAAACTCGGGTGGCGCGATGCTCAACGCGAAGGGCGAGGTGATCGGCATCAACGTCGCGATCGCCGGCACGAAGCCCGGAGGCCAGGGGCAGGCGGCCTCCAGCGGCAGCATCGGCCTGGGGTTCGCTCTGCCGGCGAACTATGCGGTCCAGATCGCGGCGCAGCTCGCAGATGGCCAGACGCCATCGCATGGTGCGCTGGGCGCGACAGTCCGCAACGCGGCAACGGTCGCGACGAGCGGTCAGAGCATCGTGGGCGCCTACGTGGACAGCGTCGTCGAGAACGGTGCCGCCTCCCTCGCCGGTCTGCGTCGGGGAGACATCGTCACGTACATCGGCACGATCCCGGTGTCGAACGCCAACGACCTGATCGCGCACGTGCGCGTATACGAGGCGGGTGAGGATGCGACCCTGACGGTGGTCCGCCAGGGCGAGGTCATCGAGGTCGAGGTCTCGCTCGACGCTGCGGCCTAGGTGTCTTGCCCCGTGAGGTTGTGAACGCGGTCTGAGGGGCGTTGGCCGCCGATTCCGGTGTGGGGTCTGTGGTGATTGTAGTGATGGAGCCAGGTGTCGTAGGTCGCGGCCCTGGCATCGTCGCTGGT